>CALCEI010000026.1 GCA_937900575.1 uncultured Clostridia bacterium | reverse complement strand
TTTGTGAATGTTCCGTTTTCTGCAATTATGCCATCACCATCAGTTGAAATGCTGAATCTGCAATTTTCGCAATAAACATATCCGCTATTATTTCCAACAATCATTGTTACATCACAATTTGCTGTCTGTGAAAATGCGTATACATTTGCATTTCTGATGTTTAAATCAGTTCCATAAAATACAATGTTCTTTGCGCCACCACCAGTGCAATTCACAGTAATCTTTTCACACTTTGCAAAGTTGAATATGATTTTCTTATCACTTACAGAAGCAATGCCAAGATTAAACCATCTATATCTGCTTGCTGCTGTTCCAGTTCCAGCTGCTGGTGTTGTTGCTGCGAGCCTGCCAACAACATCAATTTCAATCTGTGCTTCATTAGTAAGATTTCCAAGATATGTGTTTCCACCAATGGCAGAAAGAAACGCTTCTGCTGCAGCTGAAAGGCTTCCAACAGTGTAACTGCCTGCATATATTGCCTGTGCAATTTCAGAAAGCGCAATATTATCGTTTAATCCTGTGCAATTATAGCTGAATTTATTTACGCCAATAATTGTTGCAACCTGTGTCTGAAGCTGCGTGATTTCATCTGAAACAGACATTATGCCTGTTCCGTCAATTGATTTATAGCAGTTTACTGTAACTTCAGTTCCAGCAATCAGTGTTCCATCAAATGTTATCACATTGTTATTCAGCGTGTATCCATTATCAAGAATTCCATTTACATAAACTTCAATGAAGCAGGTTTCAGGATCGTACTGCGGAATGCTGAAGGCAACCCTGCTGCCTGCACTGGAAAGCGTTGTTTCCCAAACATATCTTTTGAACAGCGTAACAGATGCAAGCGTGTCTTTTTTCTCCTCAAACCATTCCATAAATGAATTATCAAGGCTTCTGAAGAAATCGCCATTTCCTGTTGTTCCAAACACCCAGCCACAGATTTCAGAATTTGCCCTTGTATCAGTTACGACAACAGAAGTTGCATTTGCATCAATAAATACATCTGCAAGAACAAGATCATATACATTATCATTTCTTGTTGGTGCTGGCTTTGTTGGTGTGGCTGCTTCAGTTCCCTGCACATACACAAGTGAAACTTTTCTTGCAAGCATCTGATTGTCCATCCTTAACATAATTCTGTCATATCTTTTTCCGCCAACTGTTGGTGCTGTTGCGCTAAATGTGTATACTGAATCATTGGAATACCAATGACCATTAATCCACCTAGTTCTTTAACTCCTTCACCAAGTTTAATATCTGTTCCACGTCATGCCATATTTGTAGCAACAACTACAGATTGAT
>CALCEI010000025.1 GCA_937900575.1 uncultured Clostridia bacterium | reverse complement strand
AAATCTGAAACGCAAGCCAGAGAATCCGGAGAACTTGATGAGTTATACGAGGAAGAATACGAAGAAGATTACGAAGAATATGCAGAAGAACCTTTGTCGACAACTTTACTTGATGATGGTACAACATATTTTACAGATGGAAATGGAGTAAGGCATGTCTTTAATTCTGATGGTGCAGAATTATATGGTACTAGCAATCAGATAATTGGAATAGGTAATGGATATGTTACTGAGGTGACCGAGGAAGAAGGATTTATCAAAACATTTTCAGGAGACATTATATATTCATGTGGTTTTGATATGTATGGCTGGAATGGAGGTATGGTATCTTTTTCTGAAGGGTATGCATATGCATGGAATGATAACAATAATGCAATCGATAGGATTAGTGCTGAGGGTGAGGTTGAAAAATTATTAGATTTAACAACAGAGGAATTTGCAGTTGATACTTATACCGTAACAATACGTGCAATTGGTGATAATAGAATCACTTCATTGCAATCAACACAATTTACAGGTATTAAAAAACTTGAACAAGTTGAAACAGTTGGCATTGAGGATAGATACATTTGTTGGTCTGGCGTGCAAGACGCAGAAAAATATATTATTGTGATTACTTATGAAAACGAAGATCCAATTTATATTACATGCAATGCATCAGACAGAAGATGTTTGGCACCTGAAGATCATTCTGGCAGGTTTGTAATTGATGTTTATGCTGTTGGTTCAACAACATCCAAGTTGTTATCCAGTGAAGCAAAAACATATACAAGCAGTACAAGTCAACCAGAGCCAGTTGGTCAAATTAAATTTACCAATGGTAAATATTCATTTGATGTGACAGACGACTTTAACCCAAGCACAGATACAATTAACATTTCTTATGATTTAAGAAAAGCAAAGATGTCTGCAACAAACGAAGTTATTTACGAAGATTCTGCAATTACATATACAACAACATTAAGTGGAGTTGCTGGCAAGGTTACATATACTTACGAACCTCTGGTAATGGGTAAATATACAAACTTCCAAGTATACATTGGAAGAGCAGGCGTTTTACCTTCAACAACAAGCTCACTTGAACAAGAAAAAACAATTTCTTGGTTTGCAAGTGGTGAAGGCAGTGCAGAAAATCCTTATGTAATTATTTCAAAAGATCATTTGCTGAACATAAGCAAATATCCATCTAAAAATTATTCAATTTTATATTCAATTGATTTATCCAGCGTTGATGTTGCAACACGTATTGGAACTTACAAAGCAATTATCTGTGATTCATTTACAGGTTACATAGAAGGTAACAACAACAGAATTTATGGCATGAATTATGAATTGAACGACGTAAAAGAATTTGCATTGTTTAAAACAATTAATGGTGCAACAATAAAGAACTTGACATTTGGTTGGGAAGAAGAAGAGACAGTAATAACAAACAGTTATTCTTCACTTAAATCAGATATAGTTGTTACACTTGTTGCAATCAATTCAATAAATTCACGTTTGGATAGTATTGTTGTAAAAAATTATGTTTATAACTTTACGTATGGCAATACATCTGTGGATTTATCTGCAAGTGGTTTGGTTGGCAAATCTAGCGGTGCAAACAGTGGAACAAGAATTACAAATTGCCAAGTTGACTTAACTGTAAACTTAAAAGGTAAATACGGCTTGAACACATCTGTTGCTGGTATGGTTGCAACAGCAAGCGACAAAACAACAATTAATGGCGGATCTGTGGAACTTAACGTAAAACAAGATTATAACGATTCAATTAAATATGTTGGTGGTGTTGTTGCGTACTTTGCTGGTGAAAACAGAAATAACAATAAAGTTTCAAATGTAAATGCAACAGTTGTGACAAACAAAGTATATGTAAACAACTTTGGTGGAATAATTGGTTATGGATATCACATAACAGTTGAAAATTGTTCTGCAACAGGTGAATTTGCACATAGCAACTTGGATAGCACAGGACGTTATCTTGGTGGAATATTCGGTGAAGCAAGGGCAAGCACAATAAGTTATTGTTCTTCAACATTAGATTTCCAAAATAAATTGGAAGTTCAATCAGATAACTATGTTGGATCTATTGCAGGTTATTGTGGCGGTAAAGTCGATTTAATTATCATGCGTATCGTAGATATTATTTATTCACTTCCTGATATGTTAATGGTAATCTTATTATCATCAGTACTAAAACAAACCGATTTAGCAAAGGTAATTGATAGATCGGCGTTAAGTAAAATCGGATCAAATATTATCTCGTTATTCATTGTCTTTGCATTATTATATTGGGTTTCAATGTCACGTCTAATCCGTGG
>CALCEI010000024.1 GCA_937900575.1 uncultured Clostridia bacterium | reverse complement strand
ACAAGACTTTGGAACTTACCTTTGCAAACAAACAACGTGCAGTAACTGTTGGTCAATATGCAGTTTTGTATGCAGAAGATGGCATGTGCCTTGGTGGCGGAAGAATCAACGATTTAAGAAAATAAAAATTGGGTGAAATGCCCAATTTTTTATACATTGATTATTTCCAAAGTTTTGGCATCTTGATAAACCAAATAATAGCCATCACTTAAAGGGTCTTCGGCGTCAAGTGGCAACCATTGATAATGTGTGCCAAGATATTCTGGTGGTTGCGTGTTATGTTGCGCAGGGGTTGCGTAGCACAAATATTTAAGTATGTCATCAACATAAATTGCACCAATGGAATAACTTTCGGCTCCTTCATTTATTTTTGCAAAATTGCTGTTTGGAAGAAGGGCAGTTAATAAGTCATCAGTAGGGTAAGTGGAAAAAATTTTGTTCATTTGTGCTTCAACTTCATTTTCATTTTTTTGTTCCACTTTTGCTTCTGTTTTTTGTGTGGTGGGGTTGTTTTGATAAAAATATTGTTTATAAACACAATTTTCACAGTTATTTGAGCATGTTTCTTCTTGCGTTGTTTCGGCCGTTAAAGGTTGTTCGGTTGGGTTAGAATTTAAGTTGTTTGTTATAACAGAAGTATCATCAAAATAATACCCGGCATAAGTGCCACCAGAAAGCAAAACTTTGTTGCTTAAAGATGTATCCACAAGGGCAACGTAAAAATCGGAATTCATGCAAAAATCACCAACCATGGAACTTATGTAAACACCATTTTGGAAAAGCAAATTTGCATTATAAACCTTGTTTTGATGATAAACTCCAATTTTGCAAAATTTGTTTAAGGAATTTGTATTGTAAAGACGCAATTTGCATTTTAGCAATTCGTCTTCCTTATACAAAGTTAAAATACCACGGCCAGAATTTTGGCCCGTTGGGTCACTTAAAATTATTGTTTTTGTTGTCATATTAACCATTTTATCAAAACCAAATTTTTATTATTACAAGAATTATGTTGATATATGTTTGCAGGGTTGGAAATTTGTAGTATTAGAGTGAAAATAAGTGCATTAATTGGGTGGGTTTGTTTGACAATAATTTAAATGTATGTTAAAATTTTTTCAACTTGGAAAAGATTAATTTGAGGTTAAAATGAAAAAGTTTGCTAAAATATTAGTTTGCCTTATGCTTTGCGTGTTTGCATTGTCCTTCGTGGCTTGTGGACCACAAGAATATGGTGATTATCCAAAGAACTCTGATGAGACATACGGTAATGGTGGTCTTTCTGTAAGAAAGGGCAACTATTTGTTTTTTGTAAATGGTTTTTATGATACGGCAGAAATGGTTGCACATCACAGTCAAAAAGATACTTACACTTTGGGTGCTTTGTTGATGAGAAAATTAGATGCCAATGGTAACTTTGTGGAAGATGCCGAGTGCGAATATTTCAGTAATCAACTTTGTGGTTGGAAAGCAACTGATTTGCACATTGTCGGTGATTACTTGTACTTTACTTCACCATGTACTGAAGTGGATAGAAGTTCGGGTTCTTGGTCAGATTCTGTAAATCGCGTTTGGTTTAATCGCATTAAACTTAACAATGGTAAGGTTGAAACATTCTATAAATCTGGTTACAATGCAGAAAATGTAACTTTCAATTATTTTGAAGCAGAAGGCAAACATTATTTACTTCTTGCAGAAAAAGATGCTACAACTTCTGTTGCAACGGTAAAACGCATTGATTTGGACAATAAGTTTAGCACAACAACCGTTTCAACAAAAGCAGTAAGTTATTTGTTTAAAAATCAAAGTGTTGAAAATGACTATGCACATGCTTTTGTTGCAGAAAAAGAAGATGAGACATATAGTCTTTATGCTTACAATGTTGTAACTGGCGAAAAAGTTGATTATACATTAAAAGATTCAGATGCAGTTGTTGAAGTTAAATTCTTGGCAGGTAACTATGTTTACATCACACAAGTTGATGGTAAAGTTACAAGGTTGTATAGAGCAAACGTAGCAGGCACGCATGCATTTAGCGTTGGTGAATCTGCACAATATCATTCTGATGACCCATACTTTGTTTCTGATGACGGCACAACTTTTGCAAAAGTGTGTGGTGGTGTGCTTGAATATTACGAAAAAAAGAGTGGCGACCCATATTACACAGTTAAAGCTGGTGTTTATGAAGATAACACAATAACCGGCATTGGTGTTGTTGGAAACAATTTTGTTTATTACGATAGCAACAAAAACATTAAGGTTGTGGATTTCCTTAACCCAAATGTTGAAAATGCAAAAATTGTTGCCACAAATGTAACCAACACAACACACCTTGACTTTAATGATGGCGAATATTTGTACTTCTACAATGTATCCGGTGCTGCAAACAGCAACTTATACTTATTTAGAGTTCAAATTGCAAATCCACCTGTGGAAACACAAGAGTTAACATTCTTTGGTATATATTTAGAAGAAGATGTTGCTGATGAAGAATAAAAAAGAGTAAGGCAATTTGCCTTACTTTTTTGTTGTCTTCTTTTTTGAAAGTTTTTTGTTGTCTTCCAAAATTGATGGTGCTTCCATTTTTATTTGTGTCATGCGTCTTGCAAGCATAATTTTGGTTTGGTCTGTTGGTGTAAGTTCACCCATGTATCTGTCAATTTTACCCATCAAATCTGCAAATTCGTCATCTGTATCCACACCACTGTGTTGATAAATTGTTAAGACGTTGTTTTTTACCACTTTTTTGTTTTCAAGATTTTTATATATATCAGTATCAAAAGAGTAGGTTATTTTTAAGGTTGTGCCGCTCAAACTTCTGTATTCTTGACTTACTGTGTCAATTGTATATGCAGGTTTAAGTTTTTTAAGCAAGAATTCAGGGTCGAAGTTAAGACCAGATAAGAACATAGCCGTAAAACTTTCCACCAAGAAATCCTTATATTTTGTTATATCATCACCCATTCTGCAAGGGCAAGTGAAGTGTTTTGTGTTGGCACGCACTGCGTATCTTGCTGTTGCACTAGCTTTTTCAGTTGCCATGTGGAGTTCAGCCACACCGTCAATTTGCATTTTAAAAAGCACGATGTTGCTTTTTTGCAAAGCAAGTTCTGGTGTATCGTAATAGACGAAATGTTTTTTAACTTTTTCATCAAAGCGCATTGTGTATTTACCAAAGAAAGAGTTAAGTTCCAAAACTTTATCTTTTGTTTTGGTATCAAACATTTCAAAACGACGTTTTTGTCTTATTGTTTCGAGTGTGCGCATATTTACCCCTTACTTATATTATATAGTTTAATTAAAACTGCAAAAAAAATCAACAATTTGTGGTGTTTTTTTGTTTTCTCTGCTATAATTTAATTGTGAATAGTTTTAATCCGCAATTTATTGATAGAATGAAAAATTTGTTAGGGAAAGATTTTCCTAAATTTTTTGATGCACTTCAACAGGAACAAGTTAAGGCACTGTGTGTTAACGAAAACAAAATAAGTGTTGAACACTTTAAAGACGTTGTTGATTTTAAAGTTGAACCAATTAAATACGAAAAATGTGGTTTTTACGTGGATAACGAAAAGAAGGGCAGACACCCATTGCATCACGCAGGTGCATTTTATTTGCAAGAACCAAGTGCAATGTTTACTGTTAATGCTCACAAGTTTAAAGGTACGGAAAAAGTGCTTGATTTGTGTGCTGCACCGGGTGGAAAAACCATTCAAATTGCAAACCGAATTAAAAATGGAGTTTTGGTTTCCAATGAAATTGATACACAAAGAAGCAAGGTGTTATTTTCCAATGTTGAACGCATGGGACTTAAAAACGTGATTATTTCTAACGAAAAACCAGAGAATTTGGCAAAGGCTTATGCCAATACATTTGATGTCTGTTTGGTTGATGCACCATGCAGTGGCGAAGGCATGTTTAGACGTGGCGAAGAAGTTACAACCGAATGGAACGAAAATCTGCCAGAAATGTGTGCAAAACGTCAATGGGACATTGTTGTTGAAGCCGATAAGACGCTTAAACAGGGTGGAACACTTATTTATTCCACTTGCACGTATTCTTTGGAAGAGAACGAGAGCATTGTTAAGGCAATTGCAGAGAATTTGGGTTATGAAATAGTTAATATTGAAACTGAAAATTTTTCTAGGGGCATAAATTTACCACAGGCAGTAAGGCTTTATCCACACGTTGTTAAAGGCGAAGGACAGTTTGTTGCAGTTTTAAAGAAACAGAGCAAAAACGACCTTGTTGCAGGCAGAAATGCCAAAATTAATAATTCAACATTGGCAAACAAATTTGTTGAGGAGAACATGGCAATAACTTTGCCTTGTTACGAGGTTGATGGCTGTGTTTATGCTGTTGCTGACCCAAATTTGATTAAGTCTAACATAAAGTATGTTAGTTTGGGTGTTAGAGTTGGCAGATTTGAAAACAAAAGGTTTGAACCAGAACACAATTTGTTTTCTGCTTACGGAAACAAATTTTTAAGAACAATCAACTTATCACTAGGTGATGTGTTAGTTCAAAAATATTTAAGGGGCGAAACGTTTAATTATCAAATCAGAGATGGATATGGTGCAATTTTGCTTGAAAATTGCTGTTTGGGTGGTTTTAAAGCAGTTAATGGTGTAATTAAGAATCATTATCCAAAAGGATTAAGAAATTTCAAATAATCGTAAAAAAGTTGCAAAATGCATAAAAATTTAATAAAAAATGCAAAATTTTGCAACTTTTTTTAAAAAAGGTATTGAAAAATTGTAAATTGTGCGTTATAATGTCAATGAATTTACTTTCAAAAGGAGAAATTAAATATGGCATGGGAAGGATTTATTAGTGTATTTTCAATTGTCGGCATTATCATTCTTGGTGGTGCAATCATCGGCTTTATTGGATACATGATTATTGGAGCATTCAATCCAAACAAAAAATCTAATGTTGCAAAAATTTCAAGGAATGCAGATGTAATGGATTATTCCGATTACAAAAAGGAAAATGAGAACACAGTTTCCAAAGAATATGACTTTGAAGCAATCAATGTTGCAAAAGCAGAAAAAGAAAAGGAAATGGCAAACAAAGAAGTTGCTGACGAAGACAGATTTGCTTTGTTGGACGACGAAGATGAAGATTTGTCTGCAATTGAAGAAAGACTTAAAAACGTTTCAACAGAAGAAGATATCAATGTTGATGAATTGATTGATGAAATTTCTAATGACGTTGTTGAAGAAGAAAGACAAGAATCACCTTTAACACCATCTCCAGAAAATGCTCTTAACGAATATAATATTGAAACATATTTGGAAGAAGAACCTGAAGAAGAAGTTGTTGAAGATACAACAAACGAAGAACTTGAAACAGCAAACGCAACAATTGCAGAACTTCAAGCACAAGTTGCTGAACTTAACAAACAACTTGAAGAAGCAAAAACACCTGTTGTTGCACCAGTTGTTGTTGAAACAGCATCAGTAAAAATGACAGAAGATGAATGTGTTGCAAGATTGGCACTTTTGGACGAACGTTTGAAAGCAGTTAAGAAAGATTATAAGATTAACTTAAAAGAATATCGTCCACTTAAAAAGGTTATGAATGACTTGGAAAAATATCAAACCAAGTTAAGACGTAAAGAAGCCGTTGTTGCAAAGAAAAAAGTTGCTTTGTATGGCGTAAACAACTATGTTGATATCGACAAAGAAAAAGCAGAAAAACTTGCAAACGAACTTGAATTATTGGACGGTTTGCGTTTAAGTGTACAACATTGCGAAGAAGTTATTGAAGGAAACAAAGATAGATTCCCAATTTTGGAACACACAAACAATATTTTGGAAGACGAAATTGCACATATCGAAGCAGATATTGAAGCAACAAAAGAAACTCTTGCAAGAATCCGTGAAAAGAACGGCGAAGGAGAGGGTGAAGGTTCAACCGAAAACGAATAGTATAGAAAAGGAGAACAAATTTGTTCCCCTTTTTTGTGTGAAATTTTTAAATTCGCACATAATATTTGCATGGCAATTGTTGTTAAATTTAAAAAGAGATTCAGGAAAAAACATAAAATTGGTTTGTGCTTAAGTGGTGGTGGAGTTAGGGGTTTTGCACATTTGGGTGCCTTTAAGGCCTTTGAAGAGTGTGGTATAAAATTTGATGCCGTTGCTGGCACAAGCATTGGAAGTGCATTTGCTGCTTTGTATGCTGCTGATATAAAATTTGAAGATTTTTATAAGATTTGTGAAAGTGTAAGCAACAAGACGTTTGTAAAACAACGTTTTGGCATTTTGCCTTCCAAAATGGACGGTTTGAGTGAAATTTTGAATGAAGCATTGCCTTGCAAGACAATAAAGCAACTTAAACTACCTTATTATGCAGTTGCAGTAGACTTAACAACCGGTAAAGAAATTGATTTTGATTCGGGCGAACTTATTCCAATAATAACGGGCAGTTGTGCAATTCCTGGTGTGTTTTTGCCTGTCAAATATAAAAACATGACTCTTATTGATGGTGGAGTTAAAAATAACATTCCGGCTGATATTTTGCTAAAAAATGGGTGTGATTATGTTGTAACCATTGACTGCAATTCAACACGTGGTGGTGGGACAGACAGCAAACACTTGTGGACACAGTTTGTTACAAGCATTGGTATTATGATGGTAAATAATTCCAAACATGGACAAGATTTGAGTGATATTTTAATCAACCCCAACATGAAGCGCTTTAGTTCCTTGAAATTAATTGAAAAAGATGCTATGATAGAAGAAGGTTACATTGCAACCATGGCACAGATGCCACAGATTAAAAGGTTGTTTGAAGGTAAAATTAAAAAGAAATAATGAGCAAAACACAAAAGAGAAATTTAATTATTACAATTTGCATTATGTTGGCATTGGCTGTGCTGATGCTTTTTGGTTCATTTTTTAATCCACTTGTTGAACGTGTGCTTGCAAACAACTTTAAACTTGTTTCAAACCAAAACAGTTTAATTGTGCATTATATTTCAGTTGGAAATTCAGATGCCATTGCAATAAACTTGCCAGATGGCAAAGTTGCTTTTATTGATGCAGGTACAGGCAAAAAGAGTGCAACAGTGTTGGATTATGTTAAAAATAATGTTTTGTTGGGAAGCGCAAACAGAATTGATTATATGTTTTTAACTCACACAGATGAAGACCACATTGGCAACGCAAAAAGGTTGATTGAAAATTATTCGGTTGGCACAGTTTACATGCCGGCAACCGAGGCAGATACAAATGTTTATACTGAACTTAAAAATTACATTGAAAATCATAATATAAGCACAAAAGAATTTTTGGGTGCAGTGGATATTGAAAACGGATATAAAATTGAAATTTTTGGACCGGTTACAATTAAGAAAACGGATTCGAATGCAAGTTGTCCAATTATTAAATTGACATATAAAGATACAAGTTTCTTGTTTGCTGGTGATGTGCCAACATATACTGAACAAATTTATGTTACAGAATATGGCACACAGTTAGATGCAGACATATTAAAAGTTGCGCATCACGGAAGCAAAAGTTCAAGTTCTAAAGAATTTTTGGAAAAAGTAACGCCAAACATTGCCGTCATTTCTTGTGGTGAAGGCACAACGGCTGAAGTTGGCGAAATCGTTCTTGAAAACTTAAATAATGTTGGGGCACAAGTTGTAAGGACAGATGAAGTTGGAAACGTTATTATTAAAGTTAAAGACGATTTAAAAATGTATACAGGTAATATTTCAGTAACGAATTTATCTTTAGACTACCGAAACATTGTGATTATTCTTGAATGTGTGCTTGGTGTTCAGTGCATTTTGATTATTGTGATAAAAAAGAAAAAAGTGCATAAAAAATAGAATTTTGCACAAATTATAATTGCGAGGGTTGACTTCGCATTTAAAAGAGACGGATTGTGTTACATAACAACAATATTTTGATTTAAGTAAATTACATTAGTAATGGCCTTAAACTCTTAGATGATTTGTTGGATATACACGGTTGACGTCTCTTTTTGATATAAAAAAAGATGGAATAAATCCATCTTTTTGTTTGCAAAATTTTATCTCTTGCTGAATTGTGGAGCACGACGTGCTTTCTTTAAACCGTATTTCTTACGTTCTTTCTTTCTTGCGTCTCTTGTTACGAAACCTGCTTTTTTAAGTTCAGCCCTAAGTTCTGGTCTGAATTCCATTAAAGCACGTGTGATTCCGTGACGGATTGCGCCTGCTTGTCCTGCTTTGCCACCACCATAAACGTTAACTTCAATATCAACATTTGCTGCTGTTTCGGTTAACACCAATGGTTGTTTTACAATTGTAATTAATGTGTCAAGGTCAAAATATTTTTCAACATCTTCGCCATTAATCTTTAATGAACCTGTACCTGTTGTTAAGCGTACACGTGCAACAGAACTTTTACGTCTGCCTGTGCCAGCAAACACTTGAGCTTTTGCTGATACTTTCTTTGTTGATGCTTTTTTTGCAGGAGCCTTTTTTGCAGGTTTTTCTGCAACTTCTGCTTCAACTTTTTCAACTGCTGGTTTTTCAGCTTTAACGGCTGTTTTTCTTGTTGACTTTTTAACTTCTTTTACTTCTGCTTCTGCCATTAATTTTTACCTCCGTTCCAAACTTCTGGTTTTTGTGCTTGTTGTGTGTGTTCAGCACCTTTGTAAATGTGGCAATGTGTTGCCATTGTTTTGCCCAAAGTATTCTTTGGAAGCATGCCTTTGATTGCACGCATCAAAGCAACGTCACTGTGTTCTGCCATCATTTTTTTGTATTGTGTAAGGTGCAAGCCAGATTGGAAGCCTGAATATGTTTTGAAATATTTTTGTTCTTCTTTTCTGCCTGTTAAAACAACCTTATCACTGTTTAAGATAATAACATAATCGCCACAATCTACGTTTGGTGTAAAGGTTGCTTTGTGTTTGCCACGAAGAAGTGTAGCTGCTTCGCTTGCAACACGGCCAAGAACTTTACCTGCCGCATCAATGATGTACCATTTCTTTTCAACTGTAGCTGGTTTTGCCATGTATGTTTTCATTTTTGTATTCTCCTTATAAAATTTGTACAACCCATTATTTCGCGTTTTGGGTTTAAAGTAAGTAAACCTTCTCGTGTGGCAAGAAAAATTTGCTTACATAAGCAATACATGGTGTATTATAAGAAAAATCAAACAAATTGTCAATGCTTTTTAAGATATTTTATTATTAAAATATTTAAATTTTGAAAGATTGGCACATATTGACATTTTGAGATTCTGTGGTATAATGCATGCGAATTAGGAGATGAAGCATGGGAAAAGACATGTTGATTACAAAAAAGAACAATGGTGTTTGTACATTTGTTGATGGAAACGGAAACGTTGTTACTACGGTTGAAGATTTTAAGGAAGGCAAAGTTACATTAAGCCAAATTCCACACAATTATTTTCTTAACCAAGAATTTTATAAGGCAATTAAATTGGCAGGCATTCAAAGGATAAAAAAAGAAAATCCAAGTTTGGATGCAAACGTTATTGAAGGGAAAATTGAAATACTTAAACAACGTTTGTTTGATATCTGGCTTAAGGCAGTTGAAGAACATAGTGCTGAACGCAAAAAAGAACACAACATTAGTTTATAAAAAGGCTGAAATTCAGCCTTTTTTGATTGCTTATTTTTGGTATTTTACATTGTAAAGATACAAATAATCTGGTTTTGCTGTATGCTTACATTTGTAAGTTGTAAACATTGTGGATTTAAGAGTTTTTAAGTCAATTTTGCCGTTTGAAACTGCCAACATTGTGCCAACAAGGTTGCGCACCATTTTATACAAAAATCCGTTGCCTGTAACATAAAAATTTAGCATGCCATTTTCTTTTTTTAGATGGCAGGAATATATTGTGCGCACGGTTGTTTCCGTTTCGCTACCTGAGGCTTGAAAGCCCTTAAAATCATGTGTGCCAACAACCATTTTGCAAAATTGCTTTGCAATTTTTAAATTGGTGGAAGTTGGTATGTTTAAAGCACACTCATAAAGTGGTAAAGCAACGTCACTTAAATACATTTTGTAAACATAAGTTTTGCGCTTTGCAGAAAAGCGTGCATGTAGGGTGGTTGGTTCAATTTTAAGAACTTTTATATCTTCTGGCAAAATGCCATTTATGCTTTTTAAAAATTTGCGCAAATCAAAAGCCTTTTCTGTTTCAAAATGCACCGGTTGATTATACGCAGAAACCTTGGCATCTGTTCTTCCAGACGCGGTGCAAGTAACTTCATCTTTAAGGCAAACAAAAATTGCCTTTTCAAGTTCGCTTTGAATTGTGGAACCTGATGCCTGTTTTTGATAACCATTATAATTTTGGCCGTTATAGGTCACATGCATTAAATATCTCATATATAAAATAATACCAAAAACAAAAAACATTTGCAAATGTTTGATTTAATAATAAACTTTGTTTATAATTAGAATTGACGGAGAAATTATGAAAAAACTTACAGTTGACGGAAATTTTGCTGCAGCAAACATTGCTTATATGATGAATGATATGGCTGTAATTTACCCAATTACACCATCAAGCCCAATGGCAGAAAATTGTGACCAATTTGCTTTTGAAGGTAAACTTAATGTTTTTGGCAACAAACTTCACATAACACAAATGCAAAGTGAAGGTGGTGTTGCCGGTGCTGTGCACGGAAGTTTGTGCGCAGGTGCAAAAACAACAACTTTCACTTCAAGCCAAGGCTTGTTGTTGATGATTCCAAACATGTACAAAATTGCTGGCGAACATTTGCCTTGTGTTTTTTATGTTGCTGCAAGAAGTTTGGCGACACATGCTCTTTCCATTTTTTGTGATTATGGTGACATTTATGCCTGCATGAAAACCGGTTTTAACATAATAAATTGTTCTTCTGTGCAAGAAGTTAATGACATTGCCATTGCAACCGAACTTGCAAGTGCAAAAAGTGGCACTCCTTTTATTTGCTTTTTTGATGGTTTTAGAACAAGCCACGAACTTAACACTGTTTATGTAAGTGAATTGGAAGATGTTAAAAAAGTTGTCAGTTTTGACGATATTGCAGAATTTAAGAAAAATGCCATGAACAATCATCAACCATTTGTAACGGGCACAAATCAAAACCCTGATGTGTTTATGCAAAACAGAGTGCGCAGTTTGGAAAATTATAAAAACGTGCTTGATGATGTTAAATTTGCTTTAAACAAACAACAAGAAATTACAGGAAGAAGTTACGGTACAGTTGAATATTATGGTGACAAAAATGCTAAAAATGTTGTTGTTGCAATTGGCAGTTGTGCCGATGTTTTAACGCTTGCTAAAAAACAATATAAGGGTAGCGTTGGTGTTATTAAAGTAAGGTTGCTTAAACCTTTTGATGAAGAGAATTTTATTGCAAAATTGCCAAAAAAAGTGGAAAATATAACCATTTTGGAAAGAAATTTGGACGTAAACGGAACAGATTGTTTAACAGCCACAGTAAAATCTGCCTTGCAAAAATATAAAATTGATGCAGAATGCTATTCTGGTTGTTATGGTCTTGGTGGCAAAGAATTTACACCAGATATGGCACTTGCCGTGTTTGATAACATGCTTAACAGAAAAAAAGAATTCTTCACACTTGGTGTTTATGACGATGTATGTCAAACTGCTTTGCAAGTTGGAGAACGTTTTAAAGATAATATAAGTGATTTCAGTATGCGTGTTTATGGCTTGGGCAGTGACGGTAGTGTAAGTTCTGTTAAAAACACCATCAAAATTTTGGGAGATAAGACAACGTCTTATATGCAAGGATATTTTGATTACGACAGCAGAAAATCTGGCAACGTTACAATCTCACACATGCGTTCAAGTTTTCAACCAATTAATGCACCATTTAACCCACAAAAAGTTAATGTTGTGGTATGTAACAACGAAATGTTTTTGGAAAAATTTGATGTTACAGAATGCCTGAATAAAAACGGTGTAATGCTCATTAATACAAGACACGATTTTGAAACTCTTAACAAAATTATGCCAAACAAAATGAAAAGTGATTTGATGTACAGAAACATTTCTGTTTATTGCTTAAATGCAAATGAAATTGCCTTTAAACATGGTTTGGGTGGCAAAATTAATACTATAATGCAAAAAGCGTTGTTTACTGTTTCTCATCTTTTGCCAGATGATATGGCAACAGAAAGTTTACGTGAGATGATTGTTAAATCTTACGGTAAAAAGGGCGAAAAAATTGTTAATGCAAATTTGGAAGCAATTAAAGATGCCGATGCTTTGATTAAAAAGATTGATGTAAGTAACTTTACAATTAAAGAAATTGAAGTCTGCAAGGTTAAACAATCCGATTTTTACGAAGACGTTATTGCACCAATCAACAATCAACAAGGCAATGCAGTGCCTGTAAGCAAATTTTCTGCAGATGGACGTATGGAAACGGATACTTCCAAATTTGAAAAACGTTCTTTTGCAACTCATTTGCCAGAATGGATTAGTGAAAAATGTATTCAATGTGGAAGATGTACAATGATGTGCCCACATGCTGCAATACGTCCGGTTGTATTCGATGCAGACCAGAAAGTGCCAAAGACATTTACAAGCAAGCACGCATATATTTGTGAAGGCAATTATCGCATACAAGTGAACACTTTGGATTGCACCGGTTGTGGAGTGTGCAGTGAAGTTTGTCCTGTTAAAGCGCTTATTATGACAGAAAGTGAAAAAATAAGGGATAAAGAAATTGCAAACGAAGAATTTATGCTTACCTTACCACAAAAAGAGCCATTTACAGCCAACACAACAAAGGGTGTACAATTTAAAAAGCCATACTTTGAATTTAGTGGTGCGTGTGCTGGTTGCGGGGAAACTCCATACATCAAACTTGCAACACAGTTGTTTGGGGATAGAATGCTTATTGCAAATGCAACAGGTTGTTCTTCCATTTATGGTGGGACCTTCCCAATTTGCCCATATAGTAAAGATAAAGATGGCTTTGGACCAAGTTGGGCCAACAGTTTGTTTGAAGACAATGCCGAATTTGGTTATGGCATTGCTTTGGCAAGAAGAATTGAACGTAAAAACTTTGTTGAAAAACTTAAAACAATGAGTTTTAGCGTGCCTGTTCAAGAATTTGTTGATAAATTCTTAAAAGATACCGAAAATCACGAACAAAACAAACAACTTGTTATTGACCTTAAAGAATATCAACGTGGGCACATAGTTAAAGATGCAGACAGATTTGTGTTTGATAACCTAAATTTGATTATCAGCCCAAGTGTTTGGATTTTTGGTGGTGATGGCTGGGCTTATGATATTGACTTTGGTGGGCTTGACCATGTTGTTGCAAGTGGGGAAAACGTAAACATTTTGGTGCTTGATACCGAAGTTTACAGCAACACAGGTGGTCAAACAAGCAAGGCAACACCAAGGGGTGCAACTGCCAAGTTTAATGTTGCTGGCAAACTTACCAAGAAAAAAGATTTGGCATCAATGCTTATGACATACAAAGATGTTTATGTTGCCACGGTTGCAATGGGCGCAAACCCAGACCAATGCGTGCAGGCCTTTGTGGAAGCAGAAAAATATGATGGACCAAGTGTGATTATTGCTTATGCACCATGTGTAAATCATGGTTACGATATGCGTTACAGTCAAAATCATTCCTTTAATTCTGTAAAGAGTGGTTATAACACTTTGTTCCGTTATAATCCAAAAGCAACCGAGCCAATGCATGTTGACAGTTATGAGCCTACAATGAACTACCGTGAATTTGTTGAAACTGAAAATCGTTTTGCAATTTTAAGCAAAGTTAACAAAGATAACAAGACAAAATTGTTAAAACTTAGTGAACAAGATGCACTTTCACGTAGGGCAACATATTTAAATCAACAAAAACTTACCAAAAAGGAAAGTAAAAAAGTTAAAAAAGAAAGCAAGTAACCCTTGCTTTTTTTGTTGCTTTTGCCTAACTTTGTTTGCTTTTTTTGTGGTGATTTGTTAAAATTTAAGTGTATCAAAAATTAAAAGGACAATTATGGAAATTCAAAAACAATTAGCATACGAATTTAACTTGCCAGAGATTTATTCTCAAAACATCATCAACCTTATTGATGAAGGCAACACAATTCCATTTATTGCACGTTATCGTAAAGAAATGCATGGTGCGTGTGATGACCAAGTTCTGCGTGATTTTGCAGATAGATTGAACTATTTAAGGAACTTAAACAAAGAAAAAGAAAAAGTTGAAAAGGTTATTAAAGAACAAGAGCAATGGACAGATGAAATTGCCGAAGCACTTTCTGCTGCACTTACTCTTACCGAAGTGGAAGATATTTATAGACCATATAAACCAAAACGTAAAACGCGTGCAACTGTTGCCGTTGCAAAAGGTCTTAAACCTTTGGCAGAAGCAATTTTGGCGCAAGATTTAACTTGCCCTGCAACCGAATTGGCAAAGGCATACATCAATGAAGAAAAAGGCGTTGCAAGTGTTGAAGAAGCAATTGCTGGCGCACAAGATATTATTGCAGAAACAATAAGTGATGACGCAAATTTAAGAAAAGTTTTGCGTGAAATTCTTGCAAAAAAATCTCAAATTAAAGCCACATGGGATGAAGAAGAAGACGAAAACAAAACTTATGAAAATTATAAAGATTTCACTGGCGAAGTTGCAAAAATACCAAGCCACAGAATTTTGGCACTTAACAGGGGCGAAAATGAAGATTGCCTTAAGGTAAGCATTGAAATTAACCCAAAACTTACCTTAACCGAAATTGAAAAGGTTTATAAAAAAGATAACGAATTTACAAATGAAATTATGACTGCCACAATTCAGGATAGTTATGATAGATTGTTGTTCCCATCTCTTGAACGTGAATGTAGAACTGCCTTGACCGATAGAGCAAACGAACAAGCAATTAAGATGTTTGAAGTTAACTTAAAACCATTGTTGCTTCAAGCACCACTTAAAAACAATGTTATTATGGGTTATGACCCAGGATATTATAATGGTTGCAAAATTGCAGTTATTGACACAAAAGGTGATGTTTTGGACACTGCAGTTGTCCACCCAACTCCACCACAAAACAGGGTGGAAGAAGCCAAGGCAAAACTTACAGATATGATTTTGAAAAACAAAGTTGATATCATTGCCATTGGCAACGGAACAGCAAGTAAGGAAAGTGAAATTTTGGTTGCTGACCTTATTAAAACTTGTGGCAGAAAAGTTAGTTACGCCATGGTAAACGAAGCAGGTGCTTCTGTTTATTCTGCTTCTAAATTGGCTGCAAAAGAATTCCCAGATTATGATGTAAATTTGCGCTCTGCAGTTTCAATTGCAAGACGTTTGCAAGACCCACTTGCAGAACTTATTAAAATTGACGTAAAATCCATTGGTGTTGGACAATATCAACACGATATGCCACAAAATAGATTAACCGAAGTTTTGGACGCAACGGTTGAAGACTGTGTAAACAGTGTTGGTGTAGATTTGAACACGGCAAGTGTAAGTTTGCTTTCCTTTGTTTCTGGCATTTCTTCTGGTCTTGCTGAAAACATTGTGGATTATCGTAGCAAAGTTAAACATATTGCAGACAGAAGCGAACTTCTTAACGTAAGCAAAATGGGACCAAAGGCCTACGAACAATGTGCAGGTTTCTTGCGTATCACTGATGGTGACAACATTTTGGATAACACTGCAGTTCACCCAGAAAGTTACCCAGCAGTTAAAAAATTGCTTAAATTGTTTGGTTTGACAAATGAGCAAATTAAAGATGGTGGCTTAACCATGCTTCCAAGTTTGATTGAAGCCAAAGGCGAAGCAAAGGTGGCTGAAGAAATTGGTGTTGGTGTTCCAACTTTGCAAGATATTGTTAAAGAATTGCTTAAACCTGGCCGTGATGTGCGTGAAGATATGCCATTGCCAGAACTTAGGAGTGATATTTTATCCATGGAAGACCTTAAACCAGACATGGTGCTTGACGGAACAGTACGTAACGTTATTGACTTTGGCGCATTTGTGGATATTGGGGTTCACCAAGATGGTTTGGTGCACATTTCACAAATAAGCAACAGTTACATTTCTCACCCAAGCGATGTGCTTAAAGTTGGCGAAAGAGTAAAGGTAAAGGTTTTGTCTGTAGATTTACAAAAGAAACGTATTTCCCTTACAATGAAAGGTATTGAATAGCATAAAAGACACACATTTTGTGTGTTTTTTATTATTTTTAAAAATTTTGTACAAAAATATTGACATTTGTATAAAAATAT
>CALCEI010000023.1 GCA_937900575.1 uncultured Clostridia bacterium | reverse complement strand
TAACCTAAGTTTAAACATTGTTGGTTCTTCATCTTCAAACAATGTTAAAATGTGAATTTTGCTTAAAGATTTTGAAAGCACTTCAATGTTATCTGTAAACACAATTTTTGGTTTTATTTTAACGCCTTCTTCATTATAATTTAAGAAATCATTAAAGTTGTTTAAAAAGTGTGACATAAGCAAAGAAGGAAAATTAGGAAATTCTTGTTCAAAAAAAGTTGTAACTCTTTCTTTTGCATTATCAAAAAATAACATTTCTTCCATAACTCACCTCACAGAAATATCTATAAACTCTTACAAAAACAATATAACAATTTTTGTCGGTTTATGCAAATATTTTGTGAAAGTTTTTTTAAAAAACATGTAAATTATTTAAATTTACACGTTTGTTTGGTTGTTTTGATTGTTTTGTTCATTAAGTTGAGCTTTTAAAAACAAAATTTCATTTTTAAGACGATTGCATTCAGCTTGCTTTTGTTTAAGTTCTTTTATCAGCTTTTCAAAAGATAAATTCATGTTTAAAATTTCGTTTTTTGTTTCTAGTTCAATTTTCTTTTTAACAACGCCAACAACGCCGTTAAAAAGAGCGGTTATGTCCGCATCTGTAATTTGTGGTGGCATAACGTGGATTTTGCAATTGTTTACTTCTAATTTGTTTTTCATAAACTTATTGTGCCCTTTTTAATTTAAAATATTTTTTGAAATTTTTGTTTGTTTGTAAATTTTTGTTTAAAAACAAATTCTTTTGTTTTTCAACATTAAAGCAAATTTTTTTGTTTTTAAACATACATATAAGTATGGTATATCTTTTTTCTAGTTATCATTGTGTTATAAGTGGCAAGTGCAAAGTGGAAATTTTTCCTTTTGTAAAATACGAGGTTACTGGTGTGGAAAACGAAATTTCTGTTGTTACGCCTTTTTGTGAAAATGGAAGTTTCGCTGTTAATTTTTATGATTTATTAAACAAATGTGTTAAATGTAAAAATGTTCAAGTTGCAACAGTGGGTAACGATAGATATATTTTTATTTTAAAAACGCCATCACCTTGCACTCAGTGCATAAATTTTTTGTGGGGCAAGAAAAATGTTTGTGTGACAGTTGCAGATGAAGTTTGTGTTGTGGTGGATGGAGAAGTGTGGGGGAGTTTTGCTTGCACAAGTGTTGAATATGATTGCTTTGAAATTGTTGGCGACAATTGTTTGATTTACTTTGCGGGCAAAAGAAAATTTTTGTGTGTGCTGGGGCAAAGCAAAGTTGAATGGGCAAATTATTATGATGAACAAAATCTTAATGAAACCGAAAAATATTTTATGGGCAAACAGTTTGATTTTTTGGCACATGGCAAAGTTTGCCATATAAAAGACAACACGGTGGAAACATATTCTGCATATACTGATAACTCCGATTTAAATTTGTGTGAAGAATTTGTGCCTTTTGTGTTTTTGGATTGTGTTATTGCTTCCAATTTTTCTTACTGTAAAAACCTGCTTTGTGATGACCTTAAAAATGATGACATTGATTATGTTGCTTACTTTGGTCAAATTGATTTTTACTTATGTTTAAGTTACAACGTTTTTGCAGCTTTCAAAAAAAATACCCTTACGGGTATTTATAAATTTGAAGTTGACACTAATGTTGTTACAAACATTGTTAACTTGTTGGAAGTTTAGCAAACATATCTGCAATTTTGCAAGATACCAGATACAATGGATAGCATGTTTCACACACAACAATAACGTACAAAATATCTTGGAAAGTTAATGGCACGTATTTAAACAAAGTTGGCAACAGCACAACGCAAGCAATGCACAACGCAATTGATGTGATGTACATAATTGATTTAAACCAATTTAGTGGTTTGCACATCTTGAACAATACAATGTAACCAACGGCAATCACGGCAAATGAAGCCATTGTTATAAGCACGTCTGTTGATATACCTGTGAAACTTCTGTAAGCATACAT
>CALCEI010000022.1 GCA_937900575.1 uncultured Clostridia bacterium | reverse complement strand
TTGCCAGTGAAAAGCACATAAATCTGCTTAAAGTGGGAAACTGGATCACACGCCCTGATGAAGAAGGCATATACAGGAACATTGGAATCATTGAAAAAGTTGTTTCTGAACATACGCTGGAAAAGGGAACAATGCTGATTGCCAGCGGCAGGTTTGCTAAATCAATACTGGATAGAAGGCACATATACATGCTTTCAGGCGTTGGGGATAAAACTAACCACGCAACAATTCTTCAAGGCAGGGTTGAATCTGCGGTGCGTGGCGTTGTGTATGCTAATAGCATTGGTTGTGATTTCGACAGCAGCAGAAACATTCCATTCTTGCAGCTAGGCGCGCAGGCAGGCACTGAAAAGATAATTGTGGATGAAAACGGAAACGCAGCGGAAAAACAGGTTTCTTACGAAAACTTACTTGAATACACAGATCAGGTTCTGACAGAATACAATCTTGGCGCAATAGTTGCTTTTGACGATGAAACCAATAACCTGAAATATAATATATTTGAAGGTGCAGACAGAAGCATTGGAAATGAAGCTGGAAATGAACCAATAATTTTTTCACAGGAATATGATAACCTGCTTGAAAGTGAATATTCATATGATGTTACTTTGAAAAAAACAGCAGCGCTAATTGGCGGTGAAGGTGAAGGATTGGAAAGATTCTACACTTTGATTGCTGGCACAGCAACAGGAATTGAAAGACGTGAAATGTGGGTTGATGCTTCATCAATTGCAAAGAAATATCAGGATGATCAGGAAGTTGAACACGAATATACAGATGCGCAGTACAGAACGATGCTGAAAACGCAGGGTAAACAGGAACTTGCAGAAGCAACTGTTGAAGAAACATATGAAGCAGATGTAAATGTAAATGGCGGTGTATGGCGTTTAAATGAAGATTACTTTTTAGGTGACATTGTGACATTTCAGGATAATGCGCTGGATAAATACGCAAATGTGCGAATTGTTGAACTGACAGAAGTGCAGGACGAAAATGGTTACGCAATAACGCCAGTATTTGATTTTGAGGAATTGAACGAATAAAAGAGGTGAAAAACTATGACAAAGATAACAGAATTACTTCAGGCAATCTTGAACGGTGAAACCGTTGAATTTACGCCAAAGACAAGAACACAGGCATATCTGAAAGCCTGCTGCGAAAAATGCGGTTGCAGCGGACTTCCTGAACCTAAAACTGTACAGGGTGCGCTTTTGTATCAGCTTGCTGAAAAAATGGCTTCAACGAAAGAAGCAGAACCTATTACCATTACAAGTAATGGCACTTATACAGCACCTGAAGGGAAAGCATATACACCAGTAGAAGTTAATGTGAGCGGTGGCGGAAGTGCTGACCTTGTAGATATTACAATTACGGAAAACGGAACTTATACGCACGATGGACACGATGGTTACGATGAAGTTGTTGTTAATGTTCCACAGCCACAGCCAATACTTGAAGATAAGACTATCACATTAAACGGAGTGTA
>CALCEI010000021.1 GCA_937900575.1 uncultured Clostridia bacterium | reverse complement strand
TATAACAGGGGAAAGTTTGGGCCAAGTTGCAAGCCAAACAATTGAAAGTTTAACAACAACCAATGACGTGGCAAAATATCCTGTTTTAAGGCCACTTATAAGTTTTAATAAAGATGAAATTATTGATATTGCAAAGAAAATTAACACATATGAAACAAGCATTTTACCTTATGAAGATTGTTGCACAGTTTTCTTGCCACGCAATCCAATTATTAAACCAAAAGTGGAAGAATCAGAAAAAGAGGAAACAAGAGTTTTAAATTATGATGTTTTGATTAACTATGTAATTGAAAATATGGAAATTATAAAACTTGACGAATAATGTTGAAATAGGTACAATATGTTGTGCCTATTTTTTATTACTTACACAAGTAATGCCTTAAAAAGTTTTTTTAATTTTTAATAAAACTTGACATAGACGTCAAAAATATAGTATAATTATTATGTTGTAATTGATTTACAACTTAAAGGTAGGTAACAATGAACATAGTAGGAAGTATGCTATGTGACGTGCATATATCTATCGTTTTGATTTTATCTTTCGTAATGTTAGCAGTTGGCGGTGTGGCAAGTTTCTTCATCACACGCACTGTTATAAATAAGAAATCTGAATCAGCAACCAAAAGGGCAGATAAAATTGTTGAAGATGCACGTTTGCAAGCAGAAAAAATTAAACATGAACAGGTTGAACAAACAACCAAAGAAATCAATTTGTTAAAATCTACATTTGAACAAGAAAATAAAGAACGCAGAGAAGAAGCAAAACGTAGTGAAGACAGATTGTTTGCACGTGAAGAAAGTCTTTCTAAACGTGAAGAAGCACTTGATAAAAAGATGGAAGAATTGGAAAGTTCAAAATCTAAAGTGCAAAATCAAATTGAAGCATTGAAATCAAAAGAAGAAGCAATTGATGCTTTGCAAGAACAAATTGTTAAGGAACTTGAAAATGTAAGCAAATTAACAGCGGAAGAAGCAAAGCAAATGATTATTGACCGCTACACAGACGAAGCAAAAATTGATGCGGTTAAAATTGCAAAAGAAATTGAAGACAAAGCAAAAGACGAAGCAGAAAAGAAGGCAAGGAACATCATTACACTTGCAATTCAAAAATGCGCAGTTGATAACACAAGTGAAGTAACAACAAGTGTTGTAACTTTGCCAAGTGAAGAAATGAAAGGCAGAATTATTGGCCGTGAAGGTAGAAACATTCGTGCCTTGGAAGCAGCAACAGGTATTGACTTTATTGTTGATGATACACCTGAAGCAATTACACTTTCTGGTTTTGACCCAGTTAGAAGAGAAGTTGCACGTGTTGCTTTGGAAAAACTTATTCTTGATGGACGTATTCACCCAGCGCGTATTGAAGAGTTGGTACAAAAAGTTCAAAAAGATGTTGAAGAAACAATAAAAGAAGCAGGTGAAAATGCTTGTTTTGATGCAGACATTCACAACTTGCACCCAGAAATTGTTAAAGTTTTGGGTAGGTTAAAATTCCGTACAAGTTATGGACAAAATGTGTTAAATCACTCTTTGGAAGTATCTTATATTGCTGGCATGTTGGCAGCAGAAGTTGGTGCAAACGAAAAAGTTGCTCGTCGTGCAGGTTTGTTGCATGACTTGGGTAAAGCGCTTGACCATGAAGTTGAAGGTACACACGTTTCAATTGGTGTGGAACTTGCAAGAAAATATAAAGAAAGCGAAGCAGTTGTTCACTGTATTGAGGCACATCACAACGATGTTGAGCCAAAGACCTTGGAAGCAGTGCTTGTGCAAGCAGCAGATGCAATTTCAAGTTCAAGACCTGGTGCAAGACGTGAATCTTTGGAAAACTACATCAAACGTTTGCAAGAACTTGAAGAAATTGCAAATGCACACAGTGGTGTAGAAAAGACTTATGCAATTCAAGCAGGACGTGAAATTAGGGTTATGGTGCAACCAGACCAAATCACAGACGAAGAAGCACAAGTTTTGGCACATGATATTGCAAAAGAAATTGAAGAAAAACTTGAATATCCTGGTCACATTAAAGTTAATGTTATTAGGGAAAGCAGATTTTCTGATACAGCAAAATAAATAAAGAAGGCACTTTGCCTTCTTTTTTTTTGCATATTTGTTGACAAAAAAACAGTTATATTGTACAATGAAAAAGCATAGGGGTGTAGTACATCGGTAGTATAAGAGTCTCCAAAACTCCAGAGGAGGGTTCAACTCCTTCCACCCCTGCCAGAAGGCCATGTGGCCTTTTTTGTTTGCTTAAAATCATTTTGATTAAATTTTTTGCTGTGTTATAATAGAAATATGAAAGAAGTAACAATTTATACAGACGGAGCATGTAGTGGAAACCCTGGAGCAGGTGGTTGGGGTGCAGTTCTTTTTTATAAAAAGACAAAAAAAGAAATTAGTGGTTTTGACCCATGCACAACAAACAATCAAATGGAATTAACGGCTGTTATTAAAGCACTGGAATTGCTTAAAGAACCATGTAAAGTAACCTTATATAGTGACAGTGCATACGTGATTAATGCTTTTAATGAAGAATGGCTTACAAAGTGGCAACTAAATGGTTTTAGGAATGCAAAAAAGAAACCTGTGCAAAACGCAGAGTTGTGGCAAAAACTTATTGATTTTAACTGCATACATAAAATTGAATGGGTTAAAGTTAAAGGCCACGCAGATAATGTTTACAACAACCGTTGTGATGAACTTGCAACAGGTGAAATTGCAAAACATCAAGGCGAAAATGCGTAAGAAAAAGGCAAGCATAACTGCTTGCTTTTTTGTTATAATTCTTTTTTCTTAAACAAGGTTGAAGATACAACATTTATTCCAATCAATATTGCAATAACCATTATTGATGTTAAAACTATGTTTGAAGTTGAGTAAACTTTTGCACCAAGCAACAAGTAGAAGAAATCTGAAGTGTTAGCGTATATTGAACTACCGAACAGAGAATATAATGAAATGTGTGAGAATGGGTAGAACGCAAGCCAACTGTTTATGCCACCTGTAAAGATTGGCAAAATAAGGTTAATTAAGTAGAGTAACAATACAATTGTAACTGCCAACAAATCTGATTTAAACAAGGTTGCAAGAAGCATTGCAATGCTTAAGTAAATTGCAAGTTCAACAATAAGGCTTAGCAAGTAAATTCCAAACAAAGCAAATGCAGGAAGAACGATTGCTGTTGAACCATTAAAGATTGTTAATACATTCAATGAATCGAACGAATATACAAAGCCACCAACCAAGAATGCAACAACTGAACTGAATGCTATAAATATTAAGGACATAATCAAAATGCTTAAAAGTTTGCCAAAGAACATTTTTCTTCTGCTTACAGGGCGAATAGCCAAATAACGCATTGTGCCATCTTTCATTTCACCAGCAATTGCGTGACAACCAGTTAAAACTGCATAAGCAATTATAACAATAGCAAATAAGTTAAGGCTGAAATAAGCATAATCATATGCATTAATTTCACTGTTGGATGTAACGCCAATTGTAAGTGGGTGAGCATAATCGTCATCAGTTTTGTTTGAGTCAAACAAGAAGTTATATTTTGTTACATTTGTTTTTTCGTCATATAAGGATATTTCGCCAAGTTTATATAAATTTAATTGTTCTATCTGATTTACAGAAGACAAAGCGTTTACTTTAAGTTCACTTTCAATAAGTTTGTTATAAGTTTTTGCATTGTTGATGTATGAACAAATTAAACGTTCCATTTCCAATCTGTTTTCTTCCAAATTGTTTGCTTCTTCTGAAGCTACACAGCTATTATATAAATCTTTAATTTGATTTTCAAGCAGATCATTCAACCTTGCAGTTACAGTTTCACATTTTGAGCCAACATTATCTGCTTTTGCGTAGTTATCAATAAAATTATCAGTTATAACAGGGTATTTTAAAGCATTAAGACAACTGTTAAACGCAGATTGTTGAGTGCCAGTGAATGTTGAACATCTGTTTAAAATTTCTTGATAAATCAAATCTAAACTTATTGAAGAATCAAAATTTCTGTTAAAGGTGTTGTTAATTTTTGTGATGGTATTATTTAAATTGTCATAATTTGTTTGAGAAGTTACAATTGCGTAAGAGTAGTTATTACTAAACGCAAGGTTTATTGTCTTTTTAATTTCAGTTAATGAATCAACAATTTCTTTTTGAGTTGCGTTGATTTTTGCAATGTCAGTTTCTGTTTTTAAATTTGCCAAATCAGAGAAATTTGTGATTTTGCCATTGAAAATTTCAACCAAGTTTTCCACTTTTTTGCTGTAAGAAATACCATCAGGTTTATAAGAGAGCACAGCGTCCTT
>CALCEI010000020.1 GCA_937900575.1 uncultured Clostridia bacterium | reverse complement strand
AATTTGTGTTGAATTTTTTAATAAATTATGTGCAAAATTTTATTTTTAGTGTTATAATAGCAAACGTAAAATTTATTTAGGAGTTATTTATGGAAGAATTTAAAACAATTCCAATAACCTTGGTAACAGGTTATCTTGGCAGTGGAAAAACAACTTTGTTAAATCACATTTTAAGCAACACAAAAGGTTACAAATGCGCTGTTATTGTTAATGACATTGGCGAAGTTAACATTGACGCTGAACTTATTGAAAAAGGTGGCATTGTAAACAAAAAAGAAGAAAGTTTGGTTGCTCTTCAAAACGGTTGCATTTGTTGCACTTTGCGTAAGGATTTGATTGAGCAAATTCATGATATCGTAAAACAACGCAAATTCGACCACATCATTATTGAAGCATCTGGTATTTGCGAACCAATTCCAATTGCACAAACAATTAACTTTTTAACCGAAAGTTTCCGTCAAAAAGGTATGCCAATTTACTGTAAGTTAGATGCCATCGTTTCGGTTGTGGACACGTTACGCATGGTGCAAGAATTTGGCTGTGGAGACGAACTTACAAAGCCAAACATTGAAGAAGAAGATATTGAAAATCTTGTTATTCAACAAATTGAATTCTGCGACGTGCTTATTATGAACAAAACAAACGAAGTAAGCAAAGTTGAATGCGAAAGAGTGCGTAAAATTGTAAAGAATTTGCAACCAAAAGCAAAACTTATTGAAACAAACTTTTCAAACGTGGATATTGCTGAAATTTTGGATACAAATTTGTTTGATATGGAACATGCTTTGACATCTGCAGGTTGGTTCCAAGAAATTGACAAAGATATTGACGAAGACGACCACGACGAACATGAACATGAACATGAACATGAACATGAACATGAAGAACACGAACACCACCATCACCACGACCATGAAGGTGGCGAGACAGAAGAATATGGCATTGGAACTTTTGTTTACTACCGTAGAAAGCCTTTTGATAGGTTAAAATTTGAAGATTGGGCAAACAAAGATTTTGGCAAACAGATTATTCGTTCCAAAGGTCTTGTATACTTTAATGATGATAACCGTATGAGTTACATTTTTGAACAAGCAGGCAGACAAAAAATGCTTACTGAAAACGGCCCTTGGTACGCAACATATCCAAAGTACCAAATTGAACAATTACTGTTGAATGATGAAAAGTTCCGTCATGATTGGGACCCCGTTTATGGCGATAGAATGATAAAACTTGTATTTATTGGTCAACATATAAATAAAGAAACAATTTCTAACGAATTAGACAGAATTTAGTTATATAAAACAAGTTTTATCCAATTGTGAGCGTAGCGAAACTTTTGCTAAACTTGTATTTATTGGTCAACATATAAACAAAGAAACAATTTCTAACAAACTTGATAGAATCTAAAGTGGGCTTTTGGCTCACTTTTTTGTTAAAAATTTCCTTTTAATACAAAAAATTATCGTTTTACATATTGACAATTTATAATTGTGTGATAGAATATCAGCAAATTTAAGGAGTAAAAAATGGAATTTTTAAGTGCAAGAATTGCAACAGATTGGTGGACAAGCCAAATTGAACGTCTTAATGAAAATATTACACGTGAAACATTGGATAGTTTTGCAAAAGTTTTGGAATCCAAAATAAATTTTGAATTAGCAGGCGATAAAAAGTTCTTCCACAGAAAACGTGAAGAAAAAACTGTTACAATAAAAGTTGACTTTTCTCCAGAAGGTTGGTTTGGAGATTTGGCAAAATTCCACGACATTCCATCCAGCAGTTTCCCACAAAAAACAACAATGACAATCAAACCTTCTTCTGTGGTTGTTGAAACAGGATACACTGCAAAACGTGAAGTGCTTTTTGGAGAAGAAGAAGTTAGCGTTGAACCTTTAGGTTTAAAATAATAATTAAATTTTAAAGTGGGCTTTTGGCTCACTTTTTTATTAAAATCATAAAAGTATTTAACGAAAAATGTCGAAATTAACATTGACTTTTGCTAATTTTATGCTAAAATATATTAATAAATATAGGTGAATTCTATGAAAAATACAAATGAAAAAGAAGTTCAACTAGTGCAAACAGTTGCAGAATGGTGGACAAAATACATTGTTGAAAGCAAATATCTAAATAGATATGCAGATTTTATCCATGAAAGATTGAATACATATATACCTGCAGAAATTTATAAGGCAGACAAGCAATCATCATGTGTTATTAAAATATATGCTAAAGATATATTAAACAAAATTTTGGTGCCAATGTCTAATTTCTTTGAAATTGATGTTGCAAACCATTCCCCATTTCCAAAAAACGAATATGTGAAAATTGATATGAAAAATTTGACAGCAGTTGTTGTAAACGAAAACAATGTAACCACAATTTTTGGTGAAGAAATGGTTGTTGAGCCTTAAAGTTTGAACTAAAATTAAAATAAAGTGAGCAAAATGCTCACTTTTTTGTTGTAAAAATACGTTGAAAAATAAATTTATTGTGTTATAATTGAAATGTATGAAAATTATTGTTGGTCTTGGTAACCCAGAGGGTAAATACGAAAAGACATACCACAACGTAGGTTTTAATGTTGTGGACCTTTTTGCAAAAAAACACAAAGTTAAATTTAACAAGGCAAGATGCCACGCTTCTCTTTGCGTTACACCGGATTTTATTTTGGCAAAACCAAGCACATATATGAATTTGAGTGGCGAAAGTGTTTATGAACTTAAAAAATATTTTAAAGTACCACTCTCTGACATTTTGATTATTCAAGATGATATAGATTTACCAAAAGGCAAAGTGCGTTTCCGTCTTTCCGGCTCTGCAGGCACACACAACGGCATGCGTAACATTGTTGCCAAGGTTGGCGAACCACCAAGAATTAAGATAGGTGTTGGCCGTGACTCTAATATGGATTTGGCAGACTACGTGCTTTCCACAGTTGACGAAACAAGCCGTGAAATTTTGAACGTTTCTTATGAAACGGCATGTGATTTAATTGAAAAATTTATTGCTGGTGAATTATGCCAAGATGTGACAATTTAATTGCTAATTTACAAAAGCAAACAATAATTTGTTCCAATTTAGGTGTTGGCGAACAAGGTGCAGTTTTGGCACAAATTAAAAAAGCAATATACATTGTGCCAGATAATGAAAAGGCTGTTCAAATGAAACAGCAACTTTTTGCGTTAAACAAAGCCTGTGTTTTGGTGGACGAATTTGATAAACCATACACTTTGGCACGTTTTCAAAGCAAACAAAACAAGTTTGAAATGCTTAAAACATTAAAAAGTTTGCTAACCGATGATGCAATAATCATTTCCACTCCACAACTTTTGCTTACTTACTGCACAAATTTGGCAGAAATAAAAAACAATATTATTAAAATTGAAAAAGGTAAAAACTACAAAATTGCTGACCTTGAAAAGCAACTTGTAACCATAGGTTACAAAAAAGTGGACGTAATAACCAATAAGGGCGAATTTTGTGTGCGTGGCGATATTGTTGACGTGTTTAATGTTACAGATGAGAACCCAACAAGATTGGACTTTTTTGATACTAACTTGGAAAACCTTAACAGTTTTGATTATTTAAACTTTCAAAAGGTGGAAGATTTAAAATCAACAGACATCTACCCTAACAAACTTTTGTTTTTGACAAACAATGAAAAAGAAAAAGTTATTAAACAATTCAATAATTTTAAAATTGAAGACAATTTGTTTTTTGAATTGATAACTTTGCTTGAACAAAACGAAGATGTGCCACTTGAATTTGTTGCACCATTTGTTGATGGCTTAAATTTGTTTGCAGATTTAAATTTGCCAATAATCATTTCCAACGAACTTAAAGTGGCAACCATTTTTAATGCCTACATTGAAAATTTAAAAGAAAAAATTAAACTTATTTTTAAATCAAAAGAAATTACAAATTGCTTCTTGAACTCAATAAATTACACAAAAATTGATGAATTTTATGCAAAAAACCTTAAAAATTTGGTATTTTTTGATAATTTTGACTTAAAAAATTCAAATTTATACCAATCACTTAAATTTGAAACTTTTGACTTAAAAAATTCAAATTTATACCAAACTTTAAAAACAGATGTTTTGTCCATTGATTTTAAAACTCAAAACTTTCCAACCTTTCTTTACAACTTAAATGCATTAAAAAACGAACTAGAACCTTTCCAAGACAAACAGATATTTTTGTGCTTAAGTAACGACTCCACACTTAAATCCGTTAAAAAGATTTTTGATGACACCTTAACTCCTTATTCAACAAACGTTAATAACAAAGGAATCATTTTAACCACTTTGGATATTCCATACAACATTTGTTTTGCTGAAGACGAAAAATTTTATATTGGTTCAACAAACTTTGCACATAAAAAAGTTGCGTCAAAACAAAAAAGTGTTGCAGTTAAATATTTGCCAAAAGCAGGCGAATATGTTGTACATTCCAAACACGGTGTTGGCAAATGTGAAGGTATTGTAACAATAAAAACTTTGGGTGTGGATAAGGAATTCTTTAAATTATCTTACCGCGATGGTGATACGTTGTATGTTCCATATGAAAATGCAGATACTCTTTCGCTTTACTTGGCAGATAGCGACCACGTTACACTAAACAAACTTGGTGGTAAAGAATTTGCGACACAAAAATTAAGAGCAGTTAAATCCATTGAAGATATGAGCAAAGAATTGCTTGAATTATATGCAAAACGCAGTGCTTCAAAAGGCTTTAAATACCCTGAAGATGACTATATTTTAACCGAATTTGAAAATTCTTTTGAATTTACTGAAACAGTTGACCAATTGCATGCAATTGAAGATATAAAACACGATATGATTTCCGGAAAAGTTATGGATAGACTTGTTTGTGGCGATGTTGGTTTTGGAAAAACAGAAGTTGCAATGCGTGCTTTGTTTAAAACCATTGAAGCAGGCAAACAAGTGGCATTTTTGGCACCAACAACTGTCCTTAGTTTGCAACATTATATGACAACTTTAAAACGTACACAAAATTTTGGTGTTAATGTGGAAATGTTAAATCGCTTTCGCACGCAAAAAGAACAAAAACAAATTGTTGAAGACTTAAAAAACAACAAAATTAATGTAATTTGTGGCACTCACAGGTTACTTTCTGATGACGTAAAATTTGCAGATTTGGGACTTCTTATTTTGGACGAAGAACAGCGCTTTGGCGTTAAAGCAAAAGAACACATAAAACAACTTAAAAACAACGTAAATGTGCTTACACTTTCTGCAACACCAATTCCAAGAACGTTAAGTATGGCACTTACTTCAATCCGTGATATCAGCATAATAAACACCCCACCTGTAAACAGATTGCCTGTAAAAACTTATGTCATCGGCTATAACGAACAAATAATTCTAAATGCCATAAATGATGAAATTGAACGTGGTGGTCAAGTGCTTGTTATTTATAACAACATAGAAAATATTTATAAAGTTGCAAGCAAACTTGAAACGGCACTTCACAACAAAAAAGCAAAATTTGACGTTGCGCATGGCCAAATGACAGAAATTGCACTTGAAAATGCCGTAAAACGCTTGTATGACGGCAAAACCAACGTGTTTGTTTCCACAACTCTTATTGAAAATGGTGTGGATTTGCCAAAGGCAAACACTCTTATTGTGTTGGATAGCGACAAACTTGGTTTAAGCCAAATGTATCAACTGCGTGGACGCGTTGGCAGAAGCACCGAACAAGCATATGCCTACTTCACTTTCCCAAAAAATAAGCCACTTACAGAAGATGCTTCAAACCGACTTCAAGCCATTGCAGAAAACACAGAACTTGGCAGTGGGTTTAAAATTGCCATGCGCGACCTTTCAATACGTGGTGCTGGCGAACTGCTTGGCAAAACTCAACATGGCCACCTTGTTAAAATAGGTTATGATATGTACTATAAACTGCTTAACGACACCTTGCGTAAAATGAAAGGCGAAAAAGTGGAAACTGAACGAGAAGTTAAAATTGAAATTGCAATAACTTCCAAAATCCCAACTGATTTTGTGCTTGATGAAACAGAAAGATTAAAGATAATTTCCAAAATTTCAAACATCACTTCAAAAGAAAGTCTGCGTTCGGTTATTGGTGAACTTGCTTCCACTTATGGCAAACTTCCAAAAGAAATTTATACACTTTCCAACATTGCTTACATTAAAGCACTTGCAAAAGCACAAAAAGTTAAAAATATTATCATAAATAAAAACAAAATGTCCGTTGTTTACTACGATGATGTTGAGTTGTCCAAACTTCTTAAAAAAGTGAATAAATTCACTCACTTTAAATTTGAAAATACCGCTCTGCCAACAATAAATTTAAACACCAACTACTTTAGTGTGCAAACAGCAATGAACTATGTTTTGGAATTTTTAAGTGAAGAATAAAAAAATAAGATTTTAGGCATATTTTATGCCTAAAATTTTTGTAAATTGAAAATATAATTTATTTGCTTTTTATTATAATTTATATTATAATAGTCAAAGATTTACTTATAATGGAGACAAAATGAAAAAATTATCAGCATTGCTTATTTGTTTATTGATGATTGTAACCTGTGCACTTGCAGGTTGCTCCACTTTTTCAATAGACAAAGTTAGATATTACAACGAAGTTGTTGCCACAGTTGGCGAAGAAAAAATTACAAGATTTGATTTGTTAAATGCATATTCAAGTTACGGACAAAGTTACTATGTTTCACAACTTGGACAATCAGAACAAGAAGCTTTTAAAAGCACCTTGGAACTTTTAACAAAAAGAGAATCCTTATACCAATGGGCAAAAGAAAACGTTACATTAACAGAATATGAAGTTAACAGTGCAGTTGAAAGCATGTTTGATTCCATAGACAAACAAATGGAAAGTTATGTTGCAACTGCAAAAACAATCTTTAACATTACTTCAACTGTAACTCCGACAGAAGAAACAACCGAAACTGCTTACAAATTTGATGATTACAAATATACACCAAGAGCAGAAATTGTGGAAGAAAACAAAATTAAATATATTGTTGACGATAAAGAATACACAGCAGTTATTGATGAAGCCTATTTATCCGAACCATTTAAAGATGGTGTAATTAACGAAGTTAAAACAAAATACCTTGCCCACTTCCAAAATAGTTTAGTAAACGAAGAACAAAAAGAAAATCTTTACAATAAAGCAATCTCATTTTTGGCTGACGATTTGATTAATTATGAATATTATTTAAGGGACACCAACAATAAACCTTACAATACTGTTACAAACGACTTGTTGTTTAGATATTTTGAAAGAAATTATAATTCTCAAATTAAAGGTGCATACCTTACAAAAATCAGGTCAGAATACCTTAAAAATGCAACCGAAACAGGCGAAGTTAACGTAACAAAACTTATTGAAACATACACAGACTTGTACACAGCAAGCAAAGAAACTTATTTGAATAATCCTGAGCAATACAAAACCGATGTTGTAAATCCATCAAACAGTGTTGACGATATGCTCTATCACCCAGAATTTACAGACGGAACAGAATTTGGTTACTTTGTTCATACATTAATAAGTTTTGATAAAGAAGGCACACAAAAAAAGGCTTTAGATGAAGCAAAAATAAAATACGAAAATAGTACAGACCAGGACAGAGAAGAAACTTACAAAACAGAACGCAACGAAATTTTATCTTTAATGACAGCACAAAAAAGAAGCCTTGAAACAGGTTTGATTGAAGGAACAAGCACAATGGCTGAAGTTCTTGCTGAATATAGAGCAATCAGTTCTTTGGAAGACTTCATTAAATTTATGTTTAAATATTCAACTGATGATGCAACATTAAAAGCGCGTATGCCTTATGTTATTGGTTACAACAGAACATATGATGGCGAAACAATGGAAAACAACAGTTACGTTGGTGCATACAGCAATATGGTTGCTGAATTCACAAAAGAAGCATTGGATATAATGAAAAATGGCAGAACAATGTCCACAAAATTAAAAGATGTTGATGCAGACCAAATGTGTGTTTCAACTTATGGAATTCACTTTGTTTATTATGTTAGCAAAGTTGATTTAACAAACTACCCAGACGCAACAGATATCTTATCCAAAAAGGTTAACCCATTAACAGGCGAAACATACTTTGAAAAATTGTTTGATTATGTTTACCCAACAGACAGCAATGAAGAAGTTTACGCAAGTGTTGATGGATACGATGATTATGAAGAAAGTTTAATTGATAATAGTAAAATTGAAATTTACGAAACAAAATTAAACGGCACAAAATCTAGAATATAAAAATAAAATGCACAATTTAATTGTGCATTTTTTAATAAAAAAACGGGTTAAAGCCCGTTTTATTTGTTTCCTAAAGAAATGTAATCGTTAGGGTCAACTTTTGTGCCATTAACACTCATTTCAAAGTGCAAGTGTTTGCCACCATTAAGTTCTTGCGCCATGCTGTTTCCCGCTTCGCCAATTGCTTGGCCTGCTGTAACTTTATCCCCAACTGCAACACTAACTTCGCTTGCAAGAGATTTATAAACAGAGACAACTCCGTTTTTGTGGGTTATTTCAACAACTGTGCCTTCCAAATAGTTTGTGTAAACATTTGAAACGGTGCCGTCGCTTACTGCAACCACTTTTAAATCTTCGCCTGCCAAAAAGTCAATTGCCTTGTGGATTTCCCATTGCTTTAATGTATCGTTATACTGCAATTCGGAAGCAGAATAATCTTTTTGAACTGTTGCATTGTTTATTGGTACAACATAAGTGGTTGTGGCTGTTGGAACAACAACTTCGCCAACATCACCTGTTGAAGTTGTGGTTGTTTTGCTTACAAGTGCAATTGTAACTGCGCACGCAATCACCAAAAAGGCAACAATACCAGCATAAAGATAATTTAACGCAAATTTCTTCTTTTGGTTTGTGTTAGAATTTTCCATATATCCTCCCTACGGAAGATAATAACCATAAAACAAAAACTTAAACATTAAATTAAAAACTTCCCAAAATTAGAGGCCAACCAATCACTGAATATGTCTCATAAGTGGCAATTTGCAAATTAACTTTGTTGCCTGCAACGATTTTATATTCCTTAATTAATGGCGAATATGCGTACATAACAACAGCCGAACCAACAACTTCTGTGGAAACAAGGTCGGCGTCAAGTGTTTCCAAGGCTGAAATTGGCTCGAAGTTTTCAATAATCATACTTTCGCCAAGTGGGTCGGCTGTATGCACTTCTGCCGTTTCGTAAAAAGGCCCCAAATCTATGCTCTCATCTGCAATCTTGTTTTCGGTGTAGCAAAAATAGTCGCCAGAAAAATAATCGTTAAAAGAAAAATTGTTTGTGCTACGGCCACCACTTAAGACAATAACAAACACTGCAATTATGCAAAACCACTTTTTCATGTTTTAATTATTGTCCTGTTGTGCAATTTAAAACATCAAACAATCAAAATTTATGTAGATATAATTTAAAAAATGTCATATAGGTAAAGATACGCAAACAATCCTTCGTCAGTTTTGCAATACTCTTTTATTTTTGAAATTATTGCATTTATGTTTTGAAAGTTTGTACTTGACACACCTTGTAAGCACATTTCAATTTTTTCTTTTGCCTTGTTCAAAACACTGATAATTGAAGTAAAATTATACTGCACAAGTTTGATGAGCAAATCATTGTTGGCTAAAGCATAAAATTTATCTATTATTGCAAAATTTTCACGGTCATATTTATAAAAATCAGCAAGGCAAAGTGTGTTGTTTTTTATTGCATCAACAACAACCAAAAAGGCGTTTATAAGCACGTAATCCACCACAGGCAACAACTCATAATCAATGCCTGTTTTGGCAAGAATTTTTACATCTTCAAACACCAAATCTTGTGGTAAATTTTGGCACAGATTTATGGCATAATTTGGTGTTATATCCGTAAAATCAAATGTAAAATTTAAGTTTTCGTTTGGTGTTGTTAAAAACCCACTCATGTATGCATAAAACTTGTTAAATGCCAAACTGCAAAACACGTTTGCATCAAGTGTATTAGGGTTCAAAATTAATGTGTTGTCGTTGTATGTTGCTTTTCCGTCAAGTAAAAAATATGGCAACACACCAAAATCTGTTGGCAAAAAGATGTTGTTAAAATCTTTAAGTGGAAGTTGGCAATTTAAAAACGAATTTGTGCCACAGCAAAAAATAAGAAGTTTGTAGCCATTAAAAACTTCAGTTAAATCTTCCTTTAAATTAAGTTTGTTAAAAATGCAATCGTCTTTTATTGCCCTATAAATTTCATCAATTTCGGCAGAAGAAACAAAGTCATCAAACAACAACATCACTTTACTAAATTTTGCCTTGTTTTTGACTTCTTCTTTGATTGTGCCAATTTTGTTTCCGTAAACAATTTTCATAACAACATACTAACAAAAGAAAAAGTGCGCAAAACAAAAATTTGTGGATTTTGCACTCTTTTTTTAAGGTATTTTATCGAAAATAAGCATTTTGCTTTACTTTTGTGCTGTTTTTTAATACAATAAAAATAGGAGGACATAATGAAAGAAAAAATTATTGCTCTTGTTGCAGACAAATTAGGTAAAGATGTTGCATCTGTTAAATTGGAATCCAAATTGGTTGAAGATTTGGGTGCAGATAGTCTTGATGTTGTTGAACTTGTTATGGCTTTTGAAGATGAGTTCGGTGTAAGTTTGCCAGACGAAGATATGGTAAACCTTAAAACAGTTGGCGACATTGTTAAATACATTGATGGTTTAAAAAAATAGAAACTGCCGAATGGCAGTTTTTTTTATTGAATTGTTTACTTGTTTGACCTAACAATCATTTTTTGTTATAATCATAATAGTATTATAAAGGAGGGAAATATGGCTAAAAAGAAATCACATTCAATGTTGAAAGTTTTGTTTGACGTAGTTGCTTTGGTTCTTGGTGCTTTGGTTTTTGTTTTATTGGCAACAACACACATTAATTCTGTTGTTTACAATGCTTTGTCAAGCAAACAAGAAGTTGTAGCAACATTAAGTGGCTATCAACTTATCAACTTTGGTGATGGTTATGACACAGGTGTTGCAGTTGTATTGCTTGTTCTTGCTGTTTTGGCTGGACTTACAATGTTGTTTGCTGCATTAAAATTGCTTTGCGATATTGGATTGGTAAAAAATGCATCAGTTAAGAAATTTACAACTTTCGGCTTTGTTGCTTCTGCATTATTGCTTGTTGTTATGGCAATTGTAAGCATGATTGTTGTTTCAAGTTACGCAGGCAAGAATTACAATGAAACACTTAAATTAGGTTTAGTAGCTAACTGGTTTATGCTTATTCTTGAAGCTGTTGTAGCATTAGGCACATCTGCTTGTGCAATTTTGTCTTGGAAAAAATAAATTTTAAACTTGACAATCAAAAAACTGCCATGTGGCAGTTTTTTTATGCTCTTAATTTGGTTTTTGAATATCACCAATGTGCAAATTTGGTTTAACATGTGGACCGTGGAAATCACTTCCTTCGGTCTCGGCAAGACCATATTTTTCTGCAATTTGATGGAAAATTTGGCTTTCTTCTTTTGAAATTTTATAATGCTTTGTTTCAAGTGCTTTTATTCCAAGTGGTGCAAAACGTGCAACAATACTTTCCACATCTGCATAACTTAAACCATATTCTTCCATAATTTCAATTGGATGAGCTAATGTAAAATATCCAACATCATCTTTAAGTTCTTTAAGTAATTCATACAAATCTAATTTAAGATTTTGTGATGGCAATCTTTTCATTGCTTTATAATAAACTTCACAATCCATTGGCTTATGTTTTATTAGTAATTGATAAATGTGTGGTTTGCCAATTATTGTTGTGTGAGTTTTAAGTTCTTCAATTTCTTGTTTTGGAATTTCAACGCCAAAAGTTTCTTTAACAAATTGCACCATCAAATCAACTTTTTTTGCTCTTTTTATGCTAATTTCATCCAGAAATCTTTTAAGTTTTTGGTTGCTATATTCAAAATCTCTGTACAAAATATGTACATTTATCCCACCAAACATATCGGGAATTCGGCAAGATAACTCAACTCCAGAGTGGAATTTTAAGTTGTGAGGATTATTGGCTTTAAGCACATCAAAAACTTTTTGGCTACCAATTATTGTATCATGGTCACAAATTGTAAACTCAGTTACACCACTTTTAAAAACTTCTTCAATAATTTCATATTCGTCTAATTCACCATCTGAATATTTTGTGTGAATATGTGAATCTCTCATATTTACTCCCATATGTTTTTATCATAACACAATTAAATTTTTTTACAAAACATTTATTCCAATAAAAAAGGTGGCCAAGTGCCATCTTTTTACTTTTTCTTTGAAGCTGATTTATTCACCATCTCATCATAATGTTTTGTTGATGATAAAGCAGTTTTTGCTGAAGGTATGGTTTTGTTGTGTTTCTTTCTGTATTCTTCCCATTTGTTGTATGTTTTATAAATAAGTTTGTAATATTGATAGTACTTTACAATTTCCATATCTTGAATTTCTTTATCATTAAGTGCTGCAAAAAATTTAAATCCAAATATTTCATCTATAGTATCAAAATTCAAAGTACCTTGTTCTATGAAGGAACACAATGTCCTTATCCATGTTAAGTACTCAATAACCTTTTCGTATTTATCTTTTAATGAAACTTTGTCCCCATTATCTTTTCTGTTTAAAATTAAATAAACTTCTTTAATATCTTCATTATCATTAAATGTCTTGTGAAATTCAATAATAAAGGAAGCTTGGTTAATTTCCTTATCCTTTTTAAATTGAATATATAAGGCGATGGCACCTATAACGGCTGTAACTGTTGTTACAACTGATGCGATAACAGAACTATATTCTGTTAAAAAACTTGATACCACAATTCCAATTACAAGAAGTGCAGTTGAAAGAATGGTTATGATTGATTTTGCTCTTTTCATATCTTTAACCTCATTCAAATTATAACATATATAATAAATTACAGCAATCAAAAAAAGCAAGGTTTACTTGCTTTCTTTGTTATCTTTTTTGCTTTTTGAAGAAGATTTTTTGGTTGAAGTTGATTTCCTTGTGGTTTTCTTTGTTGCCTTTTTTGTTTCAACTTTTTCTTCAAACGGTTCTTCTTTTTTAACTGTTCTTTTTGCAATTTGTGCTTCGGCTTCATTTTTAATTTTATTTAAGTCCTGAGCAGAAATTACACCAGCTTTTGCCAATGCTTCAGCAGTTACAACTCTATTTTTGATTTCTTTAATAAAGCGTTCTTCTGCTGCTTGCTTTTTTGCTTTTTCTTGGTATGCTTTCTTTTCTTTTTCTTTTTTGTCTATTGCTTTTTCAACTTCTTCAACGCTTGCACCGTTAAACAACATTTCAAATTCTTCTTTATATATTGTTTCTTTATCCAACAAAATTTGTTGAATTCTTTCAATAACATCTTTCTTTTCGGTTAAAATTTTTGTTGCTGTTTTGTGTGCTTCATTGATAAGTTTTTTAACTTCTTCATCAATTTCATAAGCCAATTGTTGACTATATGCAATTGAACGTTGATAATTTCTGCCAACAAACACTTCTTCGCCTTCGCCAACACTTAGTAAACCAAGTTTTTCACTCATGCCCCATTCTGCCACCATTTTGTGTGCCAATTTGGTTGCTCTGTCAATATCGTTGCTTGCGCCTGTTGTTACGTCATTTAACATAACTTCTTCTGCAGTACGTCCACCAAGCATCATTGCAAGAGTATCCAACAATTTTTGCTTTGGCATGTGTGTTCTATCCTTTTCATCAAAAGTCAAGGTATAGCCACCTGCACCACCACGTGGAATAACAGAAATTTCTTGCACCTTATCACAACCTGGCAAACTTTCTGCCACAATTGCGTGACCGGCTTCATGCACGGCTGTAATCTTTTTATCTTCTTCTGTAACAACCATAGAAACTTTTTTAGGTCCCATAATTGCTTTGTTTAAACCTTCTTGGATATCCACCATCGTGATTTTGTATCTGCCATCACGTGCAGCAAGCAAAGCTGCTTCGTTAAGCATGTTCTCAATGTCTGCACCAGCAAGTCCACTTGTTAAACGTGCAATACGCTTGAAGTCCACATCATCACTTAAAGGTTTGTTTCTTGAGTGAACTTTAATAATTTCTTCCCTGCCCTTTACATCTGGCAAGTGTACATAAATTTGTCTGTCAAAACGGCCTGGACGAGTAAGTGCTGGGTCCAAGACATCTGAACGGTTGGTTGCTGCCAATACAATGATTCCACTGTTTGTTTCAAAGCCGTCCATTTCAACCAAAAGTTGATTTAAAGTTTGTTCACGTTCATCATTTCCGCCACCCAAACCTGCGCCACGTTGACGGCCAACTGCATCAATTTCATCAATAAACACAATACATGGTGCACTTGCTTTTGCACTTTCAAACAAATCACGCACACGGCTTGCACCAACACCAACGTAAAGTTCAACAAAATCTGAACCAGAAATGCTGAAGAAAGGCACTTTGCTTTCGCCGGCAACTGCTTTTGCAAGCAAGGTCTTACCTGTTCCTGGAGGTCCAACCAACAACACGCCTTTTGGAATACGTGCACCAAGTTCTGTGAACCTGCTTGGAGTTTTTAAGAATTCAACAATTTCTTTAAGTTCTTCTTTTTCTTCTTCTGCACCTGCAACGTCAGTGAAACGCACGTTGGAAGACACAACAAGTTTTGCTTTGTTTTTTGCAAAACCAAAACCTTGTTTGCCACCAGAAGATAAACTCTTAAACAACATTATGCCAATGATGATTACAACTGCAATGCTTAAATATGGCATTACACGGCTTATAAAACTTTCTGTTTCGTAAGAATAGTTTTCTTCAATAATAACTTTGTCTTCATAACCTGGTTTTAAAACACGTTCGCCATCATCATTACGCTCAGAAATTTTGTTGTTCCATTCTTCAATCACTTCGTGAACGTTGCAATCATTTGTTATTGTACAGTACTTATCCACAGTGTTTGGGAATTTTTCTTCTGCAACGCCATTAACTGTTCTTATTCTTACCGTATAACCATAAACGTCAATTTCGGCAACTTGTCCTGTTGCAACCATATCTTCAAACTGAGTGTAAGTTACTTGTCTTTTTCTGTCATTTGCTGCCACCACCCAATAAATAAGCACAACTGCAATAACAATGATTAATCCATAAAATAAAATCGACTTCCATGGGCTATTCTTTTTCTTTTCCATTTTTTCTCCTTAACTTGTACACTATGTGTACCAAACCATGTTGCTTTATTTTAACATAATAACAAAAGTTTATCAAATCATTTTAACATTATATATGATATTTTACCAATATAAAACTTTTTATAATTGTTTGCTTTTTGGCAAAATGTGGATAATTATGTTGGAATAGACCATGCGTTGTGTGAAAAAATCGTTTACAAAATTTAACACTTGTGTTAAAATGAAGTAAATTAAGGAGGCAATTATGAATGTTGTTGGAATTATTATTGATGTTGCAATTGTTCTTGCAGTTTTAATTTTTGCCATTATTGGACTTAAAAAAGGGTTCTTTAAATCATTCTTTTCATTGTTTAGCTGGGTTGTGTGCTTAATTGTTGCCGTACTTGTTGCAAAGTATGTTGCAAAATGGATTAATGGTATACATGATTTTGCTGGTGACATTGGAAATGCAATTCAAGGTCCACTTACAAGCACAAATGCTTTCTTTGGCAGGGCTGTATCTGAATTTGCAGATGCACAAGGTGTTCTTGATGCAATCCCAGCAAGCTTAAACAAACTTTTGGCAACCTTAACAAAATCAGTCTTTACAGGTAAAGATATTTCAGTTTTACCAGAAGGCACAACCGTAGGTGGTGTTGTAGGTTCATCAATTGGTTGGCTTTGCATGGTGGTAATTTCCGGAATTTTGGTGTTTATTGTGTTGAAAATTGTTGTTGCACTCCTTTCAAAGTTGTTTGAAAGTTTGGCAAGGACAAAAGTTCTTGGTGGCTTAAACAAAGTTCTTGGTTTGTTGTTTGGCGTGGTTAAAGCAGGTGTAATTGTCTTTGCAATTAATATTGCACTTGTGTTCTTATCCTTAATTCCTGTTGTAAACAAAACCATCACTCCACTTATCAATGACAATACAAAAATTGAAAAATTTGTTTATACTCAAGCAGATACTGTTGTAGATAAATACATTATCCATGGCAATGTAATTCAAACTTGGATTGAAAATTTGTGGGAAAGTAGAAAATAAGAGGCATTATGAATTTATTTGAAACATTAAAAGAAAGAAATTTAATTTACCAAACAACCGATGAAAAGGCATTGAAAGAAATGCTTAATGGTTCCCCAATAACAATTTATCATGGTGTGGACCCAACTGCAGATAGTTTGCACGTTGGTCACTGCGTGCCATATGGTGTTTTGCGCCGTATGCAAAAAGCAGGTCACCACATTGTGTTTTTGGTTGGTGGCGCAACTGCATCAATTGGCGACCCAACAGGCAAAAGCGAAATGCGTAAGTTACTTAGCCGTGAACAAATCAACAAAAACATTGAAGGCATAAAAAAATGCTTAAGTGTGTTCCTTGATTTTGAAGGGGATAACCCTGTAAGGATTGTTAACAATGCAGATTGGTTTGATAAACTTACTTATGTAGATTTTATGCGTGAAATTGGCGTACATTTCAACGTAAACAAAATGGTTACCAACGAAATTTATGCAAAACGTATTGAAGAAGGTGGACTTTCCTTCTTTGAAATGGGCTATATGCCAATGCAAGCATACGATTTTGTACACTTGAATAAAGAATACGGTTGCACACTCCAATGGGGTGGCGCTGACCAATGGGGCAACATTGTTGCTGGTGTGGAATTGGCACGTAAAATCAATTTCTTAAACGGCAATGAAAATGCACCACAACTTGTTGGCGCAACCAATCCACTTTTGGTAACCCCAGAAGGCAAGAAGATGGGCAAAACAGAAAAGGGCGCAATTTGGATTGATAAAGATAAAATTTCAGCATACGATTTTTATCAAGGCATTTACCAAACACCAGATAACTGCGTGGAAATGATGTTTGCAATGTTTACCGATATCCCAATGGACGAAGTACGTAATATGATTGCAACCGACATTGTTTCAGCAAAAAAACGTTTGGCTTATGAATTTACCAAATTTGTGCGTGGCGAACAAGATGCCAACGAAGCACAAAACATGACAAACAACTTGTTTGCATCTTCCGTTATGGATAAAGACAATGCCCCAACTGTTGAACTTGAAATCACAGGTGAAAGTGTTGGTGTGTTAGATTTGTTGCTTAATGCAAACTTTGTTGCATCAAAAGGCGAAGCCCGTAGATTGATTGAACAAAACGGACTTTCCATGGAAGGTGAAACAATAACCGACCCTTACCTTCAAGTTTCAGCATCAGCGCTTAAAGAAGGTCTCCTTTTCAAAAAAGGCAAAAAGAACTTCCTTTGCATCAAAACTAAATAAACAAATCCACCGACAAAGCCTAATTTTTCATCCCACGCTAAGTCGCTCGGCCCTTTTGCTGAACCGTCGTCGTTAAGATATTCTTGAACATTGGTTAAATCCATTGCGGTACTAGTGGATAAAATTTCGTGATTACCATCATCGTATGATAAATCCATATTATGAGGCGAACGCTCATGCTCGCTTTCACCATTTGGATTAACTATTCCGATATCATTTACGTCATCCCAACCATTAATATACATGCCAAGTCTATTGTTAGGAGTGCTAGCAGTAAAACCATAATTGGTTGGATCATAGGCGGTTGTACCAATACCATGATCCTCTTCGTG
>CALCEI010000019.1 GCA_937900575.1 uncultured Clostridia bacterium | reverse complement strand
TGTTGTATTAAAATTTATGTTAGGAGTTACATATGAAGAAAAAATGTTTGTGGTTTAGTTTGGCTTTTAGAATTATTTTATTTGTGGTGTGCTTGTTGGGTGTTATTAACACTTTGCAAGTAAGGTTGCCTGCGCTTGGTGGTGATGGCAAACCTTTGTTCTTGCATTTTACAACTTGGACGGCTTGGCTTTGTTGCCTTTCTGTTTTGGTTGGTTTGGTGTTTAACATAATTGCACTTGCTGGCAAAAAGAATTTGTTGGATTCAAGCGTGTATAGAGTTGTTAAACTTTGTGCCGATTCTATGGCAATTGTAACCTTTATTATTGCTGCGTTTGTGTTGCCAGAAAAAATTTGGACTGCAGAATATTGGACATATGGTTGGATTATTAAACATTTCTTGATTCCTGTGCTTACCGTGTTGGAAACCGTGTTCTTCTTTAAAAGCACAATCAAATGGTGGGAACCATTGCTTGCATCTCTTCCAATGTTGCTTTATGGCTCTTACATGATTCCACATGTGTTGATTTGCCGTGCACAACATGGTGGACACATCCCAGAAGAGTTGTGGGGAAATTTTTATCCTTATGGCTTTACCAACATTGATAAAAACGGTGGAAGTCCAATTTTGTTCTTTGCACTTATCTTGGGTTTGGCAGCTTTGATGATTGGCGTTGCATATATCTACTATGCAATTTACAAAAAGAAAAACAAGAAAAATAAATAAAAAACATGCAAGGCATAAACCTTGCATTTTTTGTTTTTGTTGTTTGACATTATAATTTTTATTGATATAATTAAAATAGAAAAACATGTGGGGGTGTTTATGAAAAAGGGTTTATTAAGAGCGTCTTTGATTTTATCTTTGATTGTTGGTGCAATCTGTGGTGGCGTGTTTGGTGTGTACTCTTATGCAATTTTGCCATGGGTTTTGGCTTTTGCAAAAGGACAATTTAATGCTTTGTATTTCTTGCTTGTTGCTGCAATTTGTGGATTGGTTGTGTTTATCTTCTCAATCATCACACTTGCAAAATTGGGCAGAAATGATGTTGTGTTCCGTGGGAAAGGTGTTGCAATTGTAACTCTTGTGTTTGAAGTTTTGTTTATGGGTTCTGCAGCTGCAATTTTAATTTCTTCTGATGCAACAATCAATTCTTCTTCTATGTTGTTCTACATTGCAATTGCTGTTATGGGCTTAATTGCAATTTTAACCCTGATTGGCACAATTAAAGCAAGCAGAGTTGCAAGACTTTCACCTGCTGTAACAAACGAAACAGAAGAACAATAGAAACAAAAAACACTTCGTAATGAAGTGTTTTTTTATTTGCCCTTGTGTTCAATTGTTGACCAACCAATTTTCTTATATCTAAAAACTGCGCCAACTGTTATTGGAAGGTAAGTTAACATAAATATTGGGAAGGTGAAAGTGTACAATATTTTTTTATACCACTTGGTGTTTATTTCCTTCCACTCTGTAATGCAAAGCAAAAGTGCCAGAAGGAACATAACAATCAACATACCACCAAGCGCAAAACCTAATTGTGCAACAAGACACAACAGCGCCGTCATATCCCACATTATTAATGATACAAAAAGGAAAATTACACTTGCAATAATCATGCCTGCAGAGATGTAAAGCGCACCACCAATGTTAGTAAAGACGTCCCATGCAGAAAAACTTGTAAGAGATTTTTTAAGAAGTGGCACGGTGTATTTTTTTATTGCTTGGAAATAACCTTTTGCCCACCTTTCACGTTGCTTCCAACTCTGCTTGAATTTTGTTGGTTGCTCGTCATAAAATTTTGCAGTGTGACAATATCCAATTTTTCCACCACGACAAGCATATTCCATGGTGGATTCTACGTCTTCGGTCAGCATGTGGAAATCCCAATTGTTGAATTCCTTAACCAATTTTTGACTTATTAAAAACCCTGTGCCTAAAATTGTGCTTGTGTGTCCCATCAACATACGGGAATTGTTAAGGTGTCTGGATTCGTGCAAAAACCAATAACCATAACCAGAAGAAATCCAATTATCTCCAAAGTTGGTGGAATTTCTATATGATGTAATCATTTCGTAGCCAGCATCGTAAACTTTGTTAATTTCTGTTATGAAATTTTTATCCATAATGTTGTCTGCGTCCATAATTATATATGCATCTGGCAACATGCCCTTATACTTTTCGTTGGTGTGAAGTTCATTGAACAAAAAGTTTAATGCATAGCCTTTGCCAATGTGCTCTTTGTCTTGCCTTTCAAACACAAAGCAACCTTTTTCTTTGCACACTTCGGCAGTGTTATCTGTGCAATTATCTGCAACCACAAAGATGTTAACCAAATCTGCGTCATAAGTGGTGTTGTGTATGCTGTCAATTAAGTTTCCAATAACCTTGCTTTCGTCTTTTGCTGCAATAACAATGCCAAGTTTGTGTTGCGTTGGATTTGTTATGGCAGGTTTAACCTTGACACATGACCCAACAATGCAATAAATAAATTGATGAAAATATGCAACCACAAAAAGCAAACCCAAAATTTGCATTGTTACATAGACAATTGCTTGCAGTGTGGTTTGAAAAGTTATTACTCCGTTATTCCTTATTAAATCTATTATAAATGACATTTTCTTTCTTCCTTTGTTATATTAGCATAATTAATTTAATAAGTAAACCGAATGAAATTGCCAAACAAAAACATCTTTTTAAAACATCAAAAATTATATACGTTTAATAAAGTGTTTGAAATTATTTGCAAATATTTGGCCAACTTCTTTGTTTGAAAAGCGTAAAAACTTTAGTTCGCTTTTTATTAAATGAAAGTCTTTGTAACCTGAAATGTTGCTTGGCAAATATTGTTTTTCAATGCCAAAAAAGTCTGTGCCAAAACCACAATTTTTTGTGCCAACAAGGGTTTTAATTTTATTAAATTGCATGGCAACATCTTTTGGTGTGATTTTATTTTCTAAAATAAATTTTTGATAAAGTGTTAAGCCAACATAACCACCACTTTTGGCAATAAATTCAATCTGCTTGTTGGTTAAATTTCGTTTGTGTGAACAGATGCAATTTAAATTTGAATGCGAAACAAAAATTGGTTTTGTTGTTAATCTTGTAAACTGCCAAAAACTCTTTCTATTAAGGTGGGCACAATCCACCAAAATTCCATTTTGTTCCAAAATTTTTATTGCCAACTTGCCAAACTTTGTAAGACCACACGTTGAATGTGCCCCACCACCAAATTGATTTTTGTTGTTCCATGTAAGCGTTACGGCAAAAGGTTTAAGTTTAATAACTTCCATAAGGTCAAAAACGGACTTTACAAAACCCAAATCTTCTATGGTAAACAAAAAATGTGTGTGATAAATTTTGTTATTGTTTTCAATTTCTTTTTTGTAGTTCTTAAGTTTACGTAGAGTCATGTTTTTGCCTGTTGTAAAAACGGCAGTACAAATTGTTGGTTTAAATTTTGCAATTTGTTCAACATAAATTTTGCGTTGTTTTTTTGTTTTTATTGCAGTTAAAAAATCTGTATGAGAATCCGAGATAATCATACAGATTTATATGTTTGTTTACGCGTTTTCGTCATCACCAAAAATTTCTTTAAACTCTTCCATGGTAATGCGAACATTTCTTGGTTTTGCACCATCAGATGGCCCAATAAAGCCTGCTGCTTCCATTTGGTCCATAATACGTGCTGCACGGTTGAAGCCAACAGAGAAACGTCTTGAAATCATGCTTGCACTTGCCTGTTTGTTTTGAATGAAACAATACAAAGCATCTTTAAGCACAGGGTCAAAGGTCTGTTCTTTGCCTTCGCTTGTTGTCTCAATTTGTTGTTCTTCTTCGTGTGGATTTGCAATTTTTCTGCCTGCATCATCGTCGTAAACAGGTTTGTTGTTTTGCTTAATAAATTCAATTACACGTAAGATTTCGTCATTTGATGCAAATGCACCTTGAATTCTACGTGGCTCTGGCTTATCGATGGCTTTAAACAACATGTCGCCTTTTCCAAGCAAACTTTCTGCGCCACCACCGTCAAGAACAGTTTTACTATCTTGATAGTTTGTCAATGCAAATGCAATACGTGAAGGAAGGTTGGATTTGATTGTTCCTGTGATTACGTCAACAGATGGCCTTTGTGTTGCAAGAACAAGGTGAATACCTGCTGCCCTTGCCTTTGCTGCCAAACGTCCAATTCTATCTTCAATGGCTCTTTTTGCTTCTGTCATTAAATCGTATAATTCATCAACAACAATAATAATATAAGGCAATTTCTCTTCTTTTTTGCTTTTTACAATTTCAAGTTTGTTATATTCGCTGATTGAAGAAACGTTGTTGTTTTTAAGCAATTCATACCTGCGTTGCATTTCTGCAATTGCCCAATCCAAAGCATTAACTGCCATGTTGCTGTTTGTGATTATTTCTGGCATCAACAAGTGTGGTAAGCCATTATATTTTGAAAATTCAACCATCTTTGGGTCGATTAAAATAAATCTTACATCTTGTGGGCCTGCTTTATAGCATATTGAAAGTAACATTGCATTAAGGCAAACAGATTTACCACTGCCCGTGCTACCTGCAACCAAAAGGTGTGGCATTTTGTCAAGGTTACAGAAATTGATGTCGCCATTAATATCTTTACCTAAAACAAAGGAAAGTGGATTTGCTCTTACCTTAAATTCTTCGCTTTCCAATAACTCACGCAAACTTACAGAAGTAATTTGTGCGTTTGGAACTTCAATACCAACCGAACTCTTTCCTGGAATTGGTGCTTCAACACGGATTTTTCCGTTTGATGCAAGTGTCATGGCAATATCGTCTGCCATGGAAGAAATTTTGTTAACCGAAATGCCACGTGGCATGGTAAGTTCATACCTTGTAACTGCAGGGCCAACTTGTACGTTTTGGACTTTTGCTGGCACTTTAAAGTCTTCCAACACGCCTTCAAGACGTTCTATGTTTTCTTGCAGTTCTTCTTCGGAAACATGATAAGTGTTTTCAATGTAATTTAACAATTCTGTTGTTGGCGCAACGTATGGTGGAATTTCTTCCTTAACTTTTGGCTGTTCAACAGGTGCAGGAACTTGTTCTGTTTCTGGCTCTAAAGATTTTTTTATTGTATCTGGCAAGTGGAATTTTGAAATGTCCACTGTTGGACGCACAACTTCTGTTTCGACTGTCGAACCTAAATTGTCTTCTCTTATGTTGTCGGCATATTCATCAATATATTCGTGTTCGTCCAAATCAACTTTTTCAACTTCTTCAATCTCTTCAACTGAATCGTTTTCTGGTTCTTCTTCAACAACTTCTTCGGCAGTTTCAAAAGCAGATAATCCGTCCAAATTTACAGATTCTATTTCTGCAGTTTCTTCGGTGGAATCTTCAGTTGTGGCTGTTTGTTCTTCTTTTAAATCTGCATCGGTAACATAGGTTGAACCAATTTCACTGTATGTGCTTTCATCAAAGTCTTCGTTGTCGCCCAAAATAATATCGTCATCTTCAAGGTCGTCTGCATTAATTTCTTGTGTTGCTTCAAAATTTGTGTTATCTCCTGCAACATCGTCTGTAACATAATTTTCATATGTTGGCTCTTCAACCGGTTCTTCTTTAACTTCTTCAACAGGGGACTTTTCCATTTTTTTGCTTGTGAATGAACCCGTGTTGCTATCCAAGAATAAATCGTTGGTTGTTTCTGGTGGAATAACCGGTTCCAAAGGTGTTAAAATATATTCCCTTTTTGTAAGTGGTTTTGTTGCATTGTAAGAATGCACATTTACGTTTGGCATGTTGCTTGAAATTATTGTACTTTCGCCTTTTTCAAGCCCAAGTTTACGTTTGGATTCTTTTTTGTGTGCTTCTTCCGGGCTTAATTCCAAAGGTTTATCTTCGTCCATTGTGAAATCTTCCAAGTTTTTGAAATCGAATTTGGAAGGTTTTTCTTGATGACCAAAAGTTCTATCAACATTTATGTAGTCAATTATAAGTCCCACAAAAATTGCCAAAGCAATGGCACTGAAAATATATGCACCAACATAACTTAAAAATTTTACAAGTGGATAGGAAATTAAACTGAACAACACTCCACCGGCAGTTGTTTTTGCCAAATACGTATCGGCAAGATATTGTCCATAATTTTCAAGAGAAATTTTGCTTGTTAAAATTAAGTGCACAATAAACCAAACAATGCAAAGTGAAATTGTAAGATAAACAACATAGCGCCTTTTTACGTGAATGTGTTTACCACTTGCAAATGCCAACGAAATTAATGCACCAATTACACAAATTGGGTATACGGAAAGACCAATTGTCCCCAAAACAAAACTTTTAACGAAGTTTGTTGGTACACAACAGAAAATAAACAAAACTGCAAACAACACAAACAACACAACAGGAACATTAATCTTTATTTTTGTTTTGTCACCAACGGTTTTTGTTGGTTTAATACGTTCCTTCTTCGGTTGTTTTGCAGGTTTTTCTGCCTTTTTGTTAAATGATGATTTATAAATTGCCATACTTCTACCTTCGTTTTGATTATACAATAATTTAAAAATTTTTCAAACAATTTTAACTTATAGTTAAAAACTTAAGGGTAAGAATATTGGACAATTTTGATGTTTTATAAACAATTACTTACGGTTGTCACGTTAAAACCGTTGTTTATTGCATGTGAAAGTATGTTGGCAAAAGCATCAACTGTTGCTTTCGTTGGGTGCATCAAAACCAAATTTCCATTATCTAAACTGCGAGTGGCACGTTTAAAAATTAAATCTGCATCTTGGTCTCGCCAATCAATGGTATCATGTGTCCACATAATTGTTGAATATCCTAAACTAACTGCTGCGTCAACCGTGGCAAGATTATAAGCACCACTTGGTGGCGCAAACAAATTCATTTCAATACCCAAATTTTCACTTAACACTTTGTGACAAGTTTCAATCTCCTGCACATTTTGGTTAAAATCTAAACTATCTTGGTCTTTATGATAAAAACCATGATTACCAATTTCGTGCCCACGGGCATAAATTTCTTTTACAATATCCAAATTATTAACTGCCCAACAACCACCAACAAAAAATGTGGTTTTTACATTGTAAGCATCTAAAATGTCTAGCATATTTAAGACATATTCATTACCTTCATAAACATTAACCATAAAACACACATTGTTTTTGCTTGTATCTCCACTGTAAATAACTCGGCTGTCTGCCATGGTGCTTATTGCTTGTACATTGCTTATTGAAATGCCAATTAGCATGGCAAACATGGAAATTATAACAACATTTGCAATAATTAAACTTTTTTTCATATCCTATTCTATTTTTTTGAGCCATGTAAAATGCAGAAATTTGCCAAAATTCTTTAAATTCCATATTGACAATTTATCCTTTTGGTGGTAGAGTTTAATTAGAGGTAAAAATATGTCAAAATATAATGTATCTGAAGGTGTTGTAATGGGTGGCATCTACTATGAAAACGATAAAACTAAAGAAAATTTCATTGAGAATTTAAAACGCAGAAACAATAAGTCTGCAGAACAAAAGGCCATTGAAGCAGCAAATCGTCAAAGAGGCGCAAAACTTGATGAAATCAAAGAAACTGAAAAACGTCAAATTGATGAATTAAATAAAGAAATTGAAAATGTTTTGGTGCCAAAAATTTTAACAGAGTTTGACAACTTGGGTGGTAACAACCTTACACTTGATGAAGTTAAAAATTTGATGGCAAAATTCAATAATGAAATTCAAAACTACTACAATAAATATGCAGAAATAACAGCCAACAACAAAGAAAATAAAATTACTTTGCCAGCCTTAAAGCAACCAAAAGCAACTTTATATAGGGCCTTATTAAAAAAATCTGCAAAGTTTTTGATTGTTGCTTCTGAATATGCAATTTTGCACAGCGATATAAAAGTTAATCAATTGTCAAAACAAGAACGTAAAGAACTTTTGCTTGTTTTGGAAACAAAGGGCGTGTTTAATGATGCAAACTTTGCAAAAAACTATGCTGTTGCATTTGGACACATTGAAGCATCGGATATAACCCTTGCAAATGTTAAAGAATATTTGAAATATTATCCAGAAAATTTTCGCAGTTTAAACCACGAATTAAAGAATAAATTGTTTGGGGATTATGATAACATTTTAAGAGAAGCTATCGCAACAACTCCTTTCTTGATACTTGGCATGAATTCCGAACAACTTGATTATGTTGCTTCACATTTTGGAAGTACATTGAGAAATATACTTTTAAAAGATGTAACATTGTTAAATTATAATATGTTCTATAATGGATTTTTTAAAAATCCTGAACATACAGCAAAATCTATCTTCCATGTTTTAACGGCCAAACAATTAGAAGCCTTTGCTCCTTACTTTGAAATCTTCCCAGAAATTGAAGAAGTTTATGCAAACAAAAAAGCCGACGCACATAACAAAAACAACACAGCAACTTTTAGGTCAAGTGAACAAGGAATTTAATGCAAAAAAACTAGGCATCTAGCCTAGTTCTTTTTTATTATAATTTCTTTTCAAGACGCATGTCTACACGGCCACGTTCGTCAATTTTGATTGTTTTAACCAAAACTCTATCGCCAACCTTAACAACATCTTCAACTTTATCCACATGTTCCTTTGAAAGTTTGGAAATGTGAATCATTCCTTCCTTGCCTGGAGCAACTTCAACAAAAGCACCGAATTGTGCTGTACGTGTTACAACACCTTCGTATTCGCAGTTGAGTTCAAAGTCTGTTGCAATTGCCAAAATCATGGTTTTTGCTTTTTCAATCATTTCTTGATTTGTTGATGATACGTATACATCGCCTTCGTCTTTGATGTCGATTTTTACGCCTGTTGCATCAATAATTGAATTGATTGTTTTGCCACCTGAACCAATAACTTCTCTAATTTTGTCTGGGTCAATTTTGAAGGTTACAATCTTTGGTGCATATTTGGAAAGTTCTTTTCTTGGTGCCTTAATTGTTTTAAGCATCAATTTTAAAATTTCCAATCTGCCAAGACGTGCTTGTTCCAAAGCCGTTTCCAAAATTGGACGGCTAAGGCCGTGGATTTTGATATCCATTTGAATTGCTGTGATGCCCTTTTCTGTACCGGTAACTTTAAAGTCCATATCTCCAAAGAAATCTTCCAAACCTTGAATATCGGTAAGAACTTGGAATTTATCACTTTCTTTATCTTTCATAAGGCCCATTGCAACACCAGCAACTGGTGCTTTAATTGGAACACCTGCATCCATGAGTGCAAGGGTACTGCCACATGTTGAAGCCATTGATGTTGAACCATTTGAAGATAAAACATCACTAACTGTACGAATTGCGTATGGGAATTCTTCTTCACTTGGAAGAACTGCAACCAATGCTCTTTCTGCCAAGGCACCGTGACCAATTTCACGTCTGCCTGGGCTCTTTAAAGGTTTTGCTTCGCCGGTTGTGTAACCTGGCATGTTATATTGATGCATATAACGTTTATATTCTTCTGTATCCAAACCTTCAAGTTCTTGTGCTTCGGAAATCATACCCAAAGTACATGTTGTTAACACTTGTGTTTCACCACGAGTGAACACGCCTGAACCATGAACACGTGGAAGCAAACCTACTTCACACCAAATTGGACGAATTTCGTTTGGCTTTCTTCCGTCTGGACGAACACCCTTAAACAAAATTTTGTGACGCACTTTTTCTTTTTTCATATTGTACAAAACTTGTGCAATATCTTTTGCGTGGTCTGGGAAAATTTCTGCAAAATGTTCTTGAACTTCTGCACCAATTTCTTCTTCACGTTCGTCACGAACATGACGGTCGAATTCTTCCAACATCTTGTCTATTGTCTTATCTGCATATTCTCTTACGGCTTTGTCAATTTCTTCTGGAACAACTTCCAAAGTTGGAGCAACCTTTTTAAGTTTTAAGGTCTTCATGATTTTTTCTTGGAATTCCACTTGTTTCTTGATTTCTTCATGTGCAAACATAATTGCATCAAGCATCAATGTTTCGGAAACTTCTTTTGCGCCTGCTTCAACCATCAAAATTGCTTCTTTTGTGCCAGCAACTGTAAGGTCAATGCTACTATTATTCATTTGTTCAACGGTTGGGTTGATGATAAATTTGCCATCAAGACATGCCACTTTAACAGCACCTGTTGGGCCTTCAAATGGAATGTTTTCGTTAATCATCAAAGCAATGGAACTGCCCAACATTGCCAATGGCTCTGGGGCAATATCTGTATCCACAGAAAGTGGAGTTGCAACGATTGTTACATCATTATAAAATCCTTTTGGGAATAATGGGCGAAGTGGCCTATCAATAAGTCTACTTCTTAAAATTGCCGCATCACTTGCACGGCCTTCACGTTTTTTCCAACCACCTGGAATTTTACCAATGCTGTACATTTTTTCTTCGTAGTCCACACTGAGTGGGAAGAAGTCCATGCCAGGACGTGGTTGTTTTGACATTGTTGCGTTAACCATAACAACAGTGTCACCGCAAGTTACAATACAATGTCCACTTGCTTGTCCGCAGTATTT
>CALCEI010000018.1 GCA_937900575.1 uncultured Clostridia bacterium | reverse complement strand
GGTAAGTTGCCAACCAAAGAAGCAAAAGATGAAGTTAAACTTGAATGCGCAAATGCCATTTTGAATTATGAAAGATTTATGGCAGATAAAAAATTCCATCAAGTTATCAACTGCGTTGACGTGTTTGTAAGAAATATAAATAAATATTGGGTAAAAAATTATAATGACAACGCAACAGAAGAAGATAAACTTCAACTTATTGCAGATACTTTACAATACATTTATGTTGCAAACTTGTTGTTGCATCCAATTGGACCAGTTGGCACCAAAAAAGTGTGTGATTATCTTGGTTTTGAAGAATCAAAAGCGTTCAGTTGGGATTACGCTTTTGCAAATTATTATGAAGTGTTTAAAGATGCAACTTCACCAAAAGTTGTAACCTTGCAAGAAAAAGAAGATTTCTTTAGAAAACATCCATCACAACTTGCACAATTTGCAGAATAATTTTAGAAAAAAGAGCAAACAAAATTTGCTCTTTTTTTGTTTTGTGTTTGACTTTTGGTGGCGGGTTTATTAGAATGTTTGCATGAATAAATTAGTTTATAGATTTGGGGTTATGGGTTCAAGCAAAACTGCACAAGCATTGATGTGCAGATTTAACTATATGCAAAAGGGGTACAAGGTGCTTTTGGCAAAGCCAGAAGTGGACACTCGTAGTGCAAAAGTGACATCAAGAATTGGCTTGGAAGCAGAGTGTGAAGCAGTTAAAAAAGAAGATAATTTTTTTGACCTTTACAATAAAATTTTGCCAGATATCATCATTGTTGATGAATGCCAATTTTTGACTGAAACACAAGTGGAGCAACTTAAAGATTTAACTGAAAAAGTGCCGGTTGTTTGTTATGGTTTGCTTACCAATTTCCAAACAAGATTATTTGAAGGAAGCAAACGTCTTGTTGAACTTGCAGATGACCTTGAAGAAATACCTTCAATTTGCAAGTGCGGTGCAAAGGCAAAAGTCAATGCGCGCATAATTGATGGCCACGTTATGCATGACGGCCCAGAAGTTATGGTTGGCACAGAAAACAGATACGAAGCAAGATGCTACCATTGTTTTAAAAAGGAGAAATAATATGAAAAAAGACTATGTTTTAAAAAGATGCAACAAGTGTGGTGCTTTGGTGGAAATACTTGTGGATTGCACGTGTGAAAATTGTGGAATTCGTTGTTGTGGCGAACCAATGAAAACACTTGTGCCAAACAGTGTTGATTGCGACGAAGAAAAGCACATTCCAACTTACGAATTGGTTGGCGAATTTATTGTCGCAAGTGTGCCACATGTGATGGAAGAAAACCATTATATTACAACACTTTTGTTGGAAGGGGACAATGTGTGTTTAAGTTTCCACTTTGGACCAAATGAAAAACCACAAGCAACTTTCCCACACGTGCCAGGAAGCACACTTTATGCTTACTGCAATCAACACGGATTATGGAAAAAGGACGTTGAATAAAGAGTGAAGCAATTTTGCTTTACTTTTTTTTTGTTTTATTTCATAATAGGAGCATTGATGGGAGAAAATTATGATTGAATTTAGATACGATACACAACTTTTGATTGAAGGTACAAATTTGGAAGAAGCAAAAATTAAAGATTATTTTTTGAATAACTTTAAGGGTGATTGTTTGATTTGTGTTGGTGATGGTCTTGGTCAATATTCCGAAACTGTAAAAATCCACTTCCACACAAACGAACCATGGGACGTGCTTAAATGGTGTGCAACTCAAGGCGAAATTTGTGATATCGTAGTTGAAGATATGGATAGACAAAGTAGAGGATTAAAAGGCTAATTAGAATTATTAAAGAACGCATTTTGTGTGCGTTTTTTTGTTTGCAATAATTGTTTTTTTTACAATAAAACATGATGCATAATAAACAAAAGTATGATATAATAATTTTATAAGGAATAAATTTATGATTAAGTTTAAGAATAAAATTTTATTTATAGCATTAACACTGATTATGGCAATTGGTGTTTTTGTAGGATTAAGTTTTAACAAAAACTCATCAACAACAGTTTATGCTGCAACAAATGAAATAAAAGTTATAGAATTGGAATATAATGATTGGGCAATTGAAACAGAGATATATTGCAATTCAACCATAACATTAAAGATAGCATATGATAGTGATATTACAAAAGTAATAAGAAGTATAGATACAATTGATGGTTCAGGTGAATTAATAGAAGAACATGCAGAAGGGAAATATTATTATGTAACTTTAATATCTGGAGAGGCACGAGGATATTGTATTTTTGATTTTCTTGTGGGAACATCATCAGGTTCAAAAAACGCTATCTGTTATTTACAGATTAAAGAAAAGCAGACAAATAAATTTGAGCGTTTCGATGTTTATGATTGGACTTATGGTGAAAACTCAAAAGAACCACATGTAAGTGCACGCCACGGTGATGTTATTTGTACTTATTCGACAGAAGAAAATGGCGAATATACAAATAATGTTCCAACAAATGCAGGAACATATTGGGTTAAGGCCGAAGTTCTTGAGAAGTATGAATATCAAGGTTTGGTTGCAAAGAAAAGTTTTGAAATTAAACCGGCAGAAGTAACAGTAACCATTGCAAATAAAGAGAGTGTTTATGGCTTTGATTTTGTTGTGCTTACAAGTGAAATAACAAGCGGAACAGTATTTGACGATGATAAACTTGACATTGTTTTAACAAAAGAGACTGGAACAGAAGTTGGTGAATATGCTATCACAGGAACAAATAATAATTCAAATTACAAAGTAACATTTATCAATGGAACATACACAATTACAAGAGTAAAAGTTTTACAACCTACCACTAATACAACAAAATTTGTATATACCGGTGAAGCGCAAACATATACACTTGCTGAAAATGCAAATTATGAAATTACAAACAATGTTCAAACAAATGTAGGAACATATACAGTAACAGTTGCTCTTAAAGATAAAAATAATTATGAGTGGACAGATGGTAAAACTGATGATTTAACATTTAGTTTTGTAATTGGCAAAGCAACCTATGATATGTCAAACGCAAAATGGAATTATACCGAAGTATTTACTTATGATAAGACAGAAAAAACAGTTTTAGTTACAGGTTTGCCAAGTGGTGTTAGTGTTAATCAATATACAAATAATGCTAAAACAGATGCAGGCGAATACACTGCAAGCGTAACACTTGATTATGACACTGATAACTATAACGAAATATCTATTGAAGACCTTATTTGGAAAATAAATAAAGCAAAAGTTGAAAAACCAACTGCTGATACAACAAACTTTGTGTATAATAGTAAAGCACAAACATACAATATTGCAGAAAGCGAATTATATACAATAAGCGATAACACAACTCAAACAGAAGTTGGAACTTATGAAATCACAGTTGCTCTTAAAGACAAAGCAAACTATGAATGGAATGATGGCACGATTGACGATTTAACCTATGTGTTTACTATTCTTGATAAATCTTTAAGCACAGGTGCTATTGTGGGAATTGCGGTTGGCTCTACTGCTGTGGTTAGTGGTATTGGCTATGCAATTTGGTCTATTCTTAAAAAGAAAAAATTATTGCTTAAAAAATAAATAAAAAACCACCATATCCAGTAGTTTTTTGGTGTGGGTTGGCAGATTTTAACTGCCGACATAACCATTAGGAGAAGTTATGGAAAAACTTGTTGTAAAAGACAATATAAAATTTATTTGATGTCACAAGAATAAAGGGAAAATCAATGAAATTAACTTATTTAAATGTACTTAATGATAAGCAAATAAACAATATGTATTTAACGATTGATAGGAATAATCGTTATGCTGTTTCTCATGGAAAGATACATATTGAAAATGTAACAAATCACGCAAAAGAAATTGCAGAAGCAGTTAGTCTAACAAGTGAAGAAACAAGATTATTACTTATTGCAGGAGCATTGCATGATATTGGCAGATATTTTTCAAACAAAGGGCACAACATTGCAGGACTTGATTTCATTAAAGATTATTTAAGTGATAAATTAACTATAAATGAGATTGATATTGTCTGCAACGCAATAGTTTCTCACGATATTAAATGTGCAAAATTTAACGAGATGAATAATATTGATTATTGCTTAATACTTGCAGACAAACTTGATTATGAAAAAAGCAGATTGATTGAAGAATATTTAGATGACAATCCACATTTTAATTTATATAAAAACAACAAAAGAATAAGCGTGCAGGTTGAAAATGGAATTTTTAAAGTTACATTTGAAGTAAGCGATTTGAATGAAAAACAACAAAATGTTGAACTTGTTGAAGATATAAGCGAAATATTAAATAACTTTGTTAAACACTTTAATTTGTCAGGTTGGACATATGAAATAATTAAAGGAGAAACATAAATAAAAAAACTTGTTGTTGAAGTTGGCATGAAATTAAATAAACCATTGGAATTTTATAAAGACATGTTGGTTGAGCATGGTTTTACAATGGAATTTTTTTGCACCACTCATGACATATATTACACCAAAGAAACTTCCTTTGATGGCTTTACGGAAAATGAAATTAAACGTGCATGTTTAAGGTTTAGAAACGGCAGAGCAGAAGAGAGATGCACAGATGAAAATATTTTTACAGAGGCTGATGCCACAAGGCAGGGTTACAAAAAAGTTTTTGACACAACAAAAAATGATTATCACTTTAACAACGGCAAAATAAAAAGCAGAATTCAGTTGCAAGAAATTGAAAATGTTGGTTTGCTTGTTTATTACGATAACCCAGATTATTATTGTTTTGATTTGGATACACAAAGAGAAAAATTGCTAAACGAATTGAACTCTTATGGTTTTGATTTTAATATGCATGATTTAGGGTTGGATAAATTAAGAACACTTTATTATAAAAAAGAGATGTTTAGCAAAAATCAAAACGGTTAACTTTAAACAAAAATTAACAATCTTTTTATTATATAAAAACTTTTGCAATCACTTTGGTTTGACAAGGTGATTTTTTTTTGGTAAAATGAGGCTAACATAGGAAATGTGTGTCTTGCACATTTGCGTTCCCGTAGAACATATTTGTTCATTCCAAAAAGCAATATCCTATTTAGAAAAAAAGGAGTATATTTATGAAACAAACTTATCAACCAAAGAAAAGACAAAGAAGCAAAGTTCATGGTTTTAGAGCAAGAATGAAATCTTTGTCAGGAAGAAAAGTGCTTGCACGCAGAAGAGCAAAAGGTAAAAAAGAACTTACAAGATAAGAAGGGTTTATGTTAAACAAAACAAACCGATTGAAAAAACGTAAAGAATTCAATTTCATTTATAAAAAGGGTGAAGTTATTTATTCCAAAAATTTCAATCTTCATGTTGTGCGTGCTTACAAGCATTTTGCACAAATTGGCATTGTTGTAAGTAAACAAGTTGGCAACAGTGTTGTGCGTAGCAGAGTTAAAAGAATTTTTAGCGAAGCATGCAGGTTGAATATTAACAAATTTGCCGTTAAAAATTATGTTATAACTGCAAAAGAAGGTAGCGCCCTTTTAAAGAGCAATGAACTTGAAAAAGAACTTTTAAATGTGCTTAAAGAAAACAATTTGTTGGTGGCGGAAAATGTTTAAGGTTTATTATTACTTAACATATCCCATCACTTTGTTGTTTTTGTTTTTGATTTGGATTTACCAAAAAACCTTAACGCATTTAATTGGAAACAATTGCCATTTTTTGCCAACATGCAGTAAATATGCATTTGACGAGATTGTGCAATTTGGTTGGCTTTTTGGCACCATTTTGGGCATTAAAAGATTGCTTAAATGTAGGCCAAGCCACAAGGCAGGTGTGGACTTGCCAAAATTAAATTTAGAATTAAATTATAAATGGAGATGTTAGTACATGTTATTAAAAGCAGATTTGTGGACAACCCTTATTGACCTTTTTGTTAAATGGCTTACAAACTATGGTTGGACAATTGTTGTGTTTACCATTTGCTTAAAATTGGTGCTTATCCCTGTGGATATTTTCCAAAGGATTTCATCAGGCAAACAAACACGTGCAATGGGTGCATTGCAACCACAGTTGGACGAAATTAACAAAAAGTATGCAGGCGATTCACAAAAAATAAATGAAGAAACAAACAAATTATACAAAAAATATAATGTAAACCTTGGTGGCATGTGCCTTTCAATGTTGCTTACACTTGGTGTATCCTTACTTGTTTTCTTAACTTTGTTTGGAAGCATTAGAGCATATGGAACTGAAAAACTTGTGGATAGTTACAGAGTTTTGGATTCAAGTTATGTTCAAGCACAAGAAGAGTGTGGTGCAACAGGCAAAACTTGGGAAGAAATGGACGACGGACAAAAAGAAGTAGTTATTGCTCAAGTTAAAGAAACATACAACGCATCAAAACCAAGCAACAGTTGGCTTTGGGTTAAAAATGTTTGGAAGGCAGATACAAACGGTTCTCAATTTGTGGATTTAAACACTTATTTAAATTCCGTTGAAGAAGAACAAAAAGAGATTGTAACCAACCGTTACAATGCAATCACGTCTGAAATTGCAAAAGACGAAGGTGGAGCAAATGGTAACTTTGTGTTGCTTGTTGTTACGGCTTTGGTTGCATTTGGCTCTCAATTCTTAACAGCAAAAATTTCTGCACCAAAGGGTCAAAAAATTAACAAAGTAAATTGGATTATGATGGCAATTTTGCCAATTTCCATGGTATTGTTTGCTTATAATTCCAACGTAGTGTTTACGTTATACACAATTGCCAACTCACTTATGACGGCAATTTTATCTGTGATTTATTCCTTTATATTTAAATCCAGACAAAAAATTACGCCAGAGCAATTGATGGCAGAAAACAGAACAGTTGATGTTGTTGAATACAGCAGAAACTACAAAAACAAAAAATAAAGATAAATGCCAAAATTGTTTTGGCAAAATTTAGGAGGATAAAATTATGCAAATAGAAGCAACAGGTAAAAGTGTTGATATTGCAATTCAAAACGGACTTTTGGAATGTGGCATGAAAAGAGAAGACGTTGAAGTTAAAGTCCTTGAACAAGGTGGCTTGTTTAAAAAAGCAAAAGTTGTGCTTACATGGGGTGAAAAACCAGTGGAAGCAAAAGAAGAAAAAGTTGAAGAAGTTACTGAACCAGCAGTGGAAGAAGTTGTTGAAGAAACAGCAACTGAAGCTGTTGAAGCAGAAGAACCAAAAAA
>CALCEI010000017.1 GCA_937900575.1 uncultured Clostridia bacterium | reverse complement strand
TCATCCTTAGTTTCAGAAGCAGTCATATTGTAATACATATTTTCATAAAGAAGTTTCTTTGTGTCTTCTGCACTTAATTCTGCTGGTAATCTTCCATTGTTAGGAACAGTTCTTATTCCTCCATGTTCATCTTTTTCTTCCTTAACAATGTCAACAATCTTTTCATGGACATAAAGAGAAACAAGACTCATTTCTCCTTTGGTTAAGGTTCCTGTCTTATCTGTGCAGACATTGTCAACAGTTCCCATAGTTACTGCTTTTTCTATTTTCTTAACATATTCAACTATTAGACCATACCAACGGTTTTTAGCTTCATCTGTTAAACCGGCATTCTTGGAATAACTTAAATACATACTAAATGATTTTAATAAGTTAATACAAGATGTTAATGCTGTTCTTTTGTTTCCATTCCCTCATATTTGCTTAGAAAGGATCTTGAATGGAATTCAACAACAAATATTAATTATGTCAAGTTTGTCATGATATGATAGATCAGTTAATCATAGCATTACATCTTTATATAAGGATCTTGCATTATAATCAGCATTAAAATCAAAATTTGCATTTCAATCTACATCTGATTTCTTTTTATATGATCTAACAAAATTAATAACTTGTTGGTGCGATTTTGACACTATAGTGAAAATTTTATATCCCAAAACAGGCAAGACATTTGCATCTAGTGTAATTCTATTAAGCACTATATTTATTTTTTCTCATTCTTTGCTAGCAGCATTATAGAAATAATAATTTTTTGTTTTTTGCTTAAAGATTTGATTTGGTTTAGACTTAACCTTTTCAATAAAGTCTAAATCATTATTTGAGATGCAGATTAAATCTAATTTATTTTTGAATACAAAAAAGAAATGGATTAAATTATAAGGTGGTGTAATTATGGATAACACAAACAAGAAAATCGCAAATACTATATTTGCAGCTTATACCCTAGAAGATAATATAAAATGCGATGTTTGGAATAATGCGAGCCAGCGAGAAAGAAACGAGCTTTTAAAACCTATAATTGAAAATTTTTTAAATTTAGTTTATAATTAAATTGAATTGAAAGGTAAACATGATTGAAGTAAACAGCATTTTGTTAATATATAACCCAAACGCTTTAAAAGGCAAAATTGAAGAACGTTTGCCATACATTAAACAGCGTCTTTCTTTGCGTTATTCTGTTGTTGAAACAATGGTTACAATAAACGCCACAAGCGCAGAAGATTTGTCTTATAAACTTGCAAACAAGTATGATGTGGTTGTTGCTGTTGGTGGTGATGGCACAGTACGTCAAGTTATTAATGGAATTATGAAGAGTGGTGCAAAATGTTTGTTTGGTGTGTTGCCATGTGGTTCATGTAATGACGTTGCCCACACTTTGCATATTCCAAACAAATTGCAAAAAGCTGTTGATTGTTTGTTGCGTTTAAACAAAACAAAGTATGATCTTTTGTTTGATGGCAGTGAATATACCGCATATTCCTTTGCTGCAGGTTACCTTACAGAATCTGTTTATAAAACAAATTGGAAGGCAAAACGTAAGTTTGGCAGAACTGCTTATGTGTTTACCGGTATTGGTCATGCATTCAAGTTGCCAGCCTTGCCAATTACTTTAACTTATGATAACAAACGTGTACACGATAAATTCTTGTACGTCATGCTTGTAAATGGCGAAAACACGGGTGGCTTTTGCATAAACAAAGGCGAAAGGTTGGATAACGGCAAAGTTAAACTTGTTGCAATAAAAGGCAAAAAAGGGTTTTTAAGTTTACGTGCCTTTATTCGCTTGTTTATGTTTGGCATAAAAGCAGTTAAAAACAACAAAAATGTAATTGTGGAAGATGTTTCAACAATAGAAATTGAAAATCACTCCAACACACCAGTTCTTGTTGACGGAGAACTTACGCATTTCTTAAAAAAGAAATTTACAGTTGTCAATGGCTTAACCGTAATAAAAAAATAGTAAATTGAAAAGTGGATATTATATATCCATTTTTTTATTTTCATTATTGACAATTTGTAAATGTGTGGTATAATGCTTGCATAAGTGGAGGGCAATATGTTAACCAAATATGAAGTTAAGAAATTGTTAGAAATCATCACAAAAGAAGAATTGATGGAAGTTGTGGAGAACATCAGTTTGGAAGAGTTAAAAAAGATATGCAATGTTATGTTTGAAGGTGCAACAGATTGGGATTTAATTGCAGAGGCATTCGAATTGGTGTTAAAATCAAACAACAATAAACTGCTTGTTGAATTTTTACGTCGTGTTGGCACGGGTTATGGTAAAGAGTACAAAACAATCAAACTTAACCGTTATGATGCTAAATATTTATTCTTTTTGGCACTTTTTGACCCAAATGCGAACATTGAAGAAATTTTAAAGTTATTAGAAGAACTTAATGACCCCGTTTGGAATGCAGAATTCTTGGAGAAAGTGTTAAGAGTGATTAAAATATTGAAACACAAGCAAACACCTAAAAAAGAAGAACAAGAAGAAGGTCCAACTTTGGAATAAAAACGCAAAAACAGAGCACATGCTCTGTTTTTTTATTGGCATTATTGTTCTGTAAAGTTAATACAATATATTATGACATTATTTGATGCAAAACTAAACACGGATTGTGTTGTTAAAGAAATTAATATCCAAGATAAACCAACAAAATTGCGCCTTATGGAATTGGGGCTTAATGTAAACACAAAAATTAAGGTTAAAAACAAAAGTATTCTTAAAAAAACTTTGCTTATAATTTTTAATTCAACTTGCTTTACGCTTAAAGATGTTTTTGCAAAACAAATTGTGGTGAATTATGTGTGATGTTCTGCTTATTGGCAACCCAAATGTTGGCAAAACAACTCTTTTTAATGCACTCACTCGTTCCAACGAGCACACAGGCAATTTCCATGGTGTTACTGTGGATAAAAAGTGCAAAAAAGTAAAATTTCAGGGCAAAGATTATCTATTTTATGACCTTCCGGGGTTATATTCCTTAAATACGTTTACGGAAGAAGAGAATGTTGCAAAAAGGGCAATTTTAAAAAGCAAAGGGACAAACCTAGTTATTGTTGATAGCAACAGCATAAAACGTAATTTATATTTATGTCTTCAACTTCAAGAACTCGGCATAAATTTTTCTGTTTTAATCAACAACAATAAATACTTTGAAAAACGTGGCAACAGCATTGATATAAATGCACTTCAACATGCCTTAAATATGCGTATGCAATTTGTTGATGCAAAGAAGGTTAAGTTGAACGAATCCTTGTTGGCAGATTCTGTGCAAAAACCTGCCAATTTAAGTTATTTGGAAGGAATTTTAACCGAAATTCAAGCAAAAACCAAACTAAGCAAAAACCAAATTTTGCATGGCATAAATGGTTGCGTGGAAGGGCTAAACGAACAAGAAATTGACATACTTTCTGCTTATGCAGAAAAAATAGTACAAGCAAGGTATAATTTTTTGGAAAATGCCCTTAAAGATGCTGTAAAAATAAAATCCCAATATGCGTATGGCGAAAGCAAGTTGGATAAATTTTTACTTAATCCAATTGTTATGTTTTTAGGGTTTAATGCTATCTTTTTGTTTAGTATTTATGTAATATTTTTTCTTGTTGGGCTAATTATAAGCGAATTGTTAACAAACATCTTCAATTTTCTTATTGTAAACCCCACAATGAACTTGTTGTGCATGATAACTGACAACCTTTGGTTGTTACAGTTTTTTGAAAGTGGAGTGTTTGCTTCTTGCACTTGCATTTTTACATTTCTTCCACAAATTTGTCTTATGTTTATGTTTTTAACAATTCTGGAAGATAGTGGAATAATTGCCCGTATGTGTTATGTTTTTGATGATTTTTTAACAAAACTTGGGCTTAATGGCAAAGCAATTTACATAATGCTTTTAGGATTTGGTTGTAACACCATGTCCACCATGACAACCCGAAATATGAACGGCAAAAATTTAAAGGCAAAAACGGCAATAATCAATCCATTTTTCAGTTGCATGGCAAGGTTGCCTGTTTACGTGCTTGTTGCAACGGCAATTTTTGGCAAATTCACTTATTTTGTTGTGGCAGGGTTATATCTTGTTGGGGTGGCGGTTGCTTTGCTTGTTGCCTTTATTCTTAACAAAACTTTTTTAAAAACAGAAGATGCCTTTTTGTTGTTGGAATTTCCACCATTAAGGCATGTGGATTTTGTACACTTACTTAAAGTTGCCAAAACAAATGCAGTGGATTTTATAAAACGTATTTTCCAAGTTATTGTTTGTGTCGGCATAATTGTTTGGGTGCTTACTCACACAACCTTTTCTTTACGTTTTACTCAAGAAATAAGTCAAAGCGTTTTGTTTTTAATTTTGGATAAATTAACATGGATTTTTGCGCCTCTTGGCTTGAATTCAACCGGAATTATGTGTGCTTTGTTTGTTGGAATTATGGCAAAAGAACTTATTGTTTCCACATTTTCAATTTGTAACGGAGTTTCAGGCAATGAACCCCTAATTGCAAGTTTAACATGTACAACTTCTGCAATTTGCTTTAGCCCTGCAAGTGCTGTTTCCTTTTTGGTTTTTTCGCTATTATATTGCCCATGCATTTCCAACTTGGAAGTTATAAAAAAAGAGTGTGGACGTCAAACCATGTGGCTTAGTGTTTTGTTTGGATTTGTGTTTGCTTATATGTTAAGTTTTGTTTGTTTTGTGGCGATAAGCAAAGGTTTTTTGTTTGCTTTAATAATTTCAGGAGTAATCGCCTTAATAACATTTTCAATTTTTTATATAATAAAAAAAGTTAAGCAACATAAGTGCTTAACTTGTGGCAAATGCCGTTAGTCTTTTCTTTGAGACCTAAAACTTTCGTAAGGTTTAACAACAGATGGGGCAGCATCAAAGGTGTTTGCATATCTTCTGCTGGTATAGTTAAGTAAACTTTTTTCCAACATGTCAACCCTTGTTTTTACACCTTTTGAAAGGGTGGCGTAAACTTCTTCGCCTTTAAGTTCCAACAAAGATGCGTGTAACAATTCAAAAGCGTCAACAAGTTCTGGGTCAATTCCAACACCATAACCACCTTTATCTTTCATGCTTTTAAATTGCAAATAATTATGTTGAATATCATTGATGGCAATAATAATGCCACTTTTTTCTTTTTCCATATTTCAATCCTCAATTAAATTATGAAACAAATAAAACAAATTGTCAAATAAATTTATTGTTGGATTTATGCTATTATTTTAATAAAAATATTGGATGAGACAAAAGGAATAGTAGTATCAAATTTATCACAAATTTATAAGCGTTGCTAACGTTAATTGTTTTTGAATCTCTTTCTTCTTTTGAAACAAAAGCAATAATCCCGCAACCAGATAAGTTTCCATTTGCATTTTTTATAAATATATTCGTATCTAGTAGCAAGGATATCTCCAGTACTATCTACTTTGAGTAAGTAATAGAAAAGATCAGTTCCTTCATCTCCATAAATTGTGAGACCATCTTGGTTATAAAGTTTAGTTTTACTATCTAATGCATTTGGAGCATCAACAGGTTCATCTCTAGAAATATTGATGACGATATTGCCACCATATTTAATAGAGTTGGCTGTTTCAAAGAATTTGCCAACGAATGCTGCAGTAGCAGCCTGTCTTTTATTATCTGTCTTTTTGAAAAGAGCAGCTTCGGCAAATTTAAAACAAGTTTCTTTATATTTACCAGTAACAACATTTCTAGAAACAACTCTAACAATATCGTTATAAACACCATTACCAACAAAATCATTAATTTCTAATTTGCCATCAGTTTTAACAATCTCGCTATAATTTTTACCAGAGAATGTTTGATTATTTAATGTTTCATTAATAAAGTTGAGATAATTTTGTGTATTGCCGTCAAATTTCTTCTTACTAAAAATATAGAAGCAAATCATGCTGACGAAACCAGCACCTAGTAAACACCAACCAATAACTTGCCATACTCCTGGTTGGACAATGAGGAGCATGCCGCCAATTGATATAATCAAAATAACAAAAGTTAGTATATTACTAATCTTTCTGCTTTTAATAAATTGATTATATAAAGGGGCTCTTTTTTCTTCGATTAAAACATCATACGTCTTATTTTCAACGCATTCAGTTTCTACTACATCTTGTTTTTCTGTCATAAAATAAAACCTCAGTAGTATTGTAACATAAAATGTTATTTATGTTATATGAGAATTAAGAAAGTCTCTTAAAAAGGTTGTTAAATACACTTAAAGTTGGTAATAAAATTACACAACAAACAACAAATGATGGAAGAATGTAGGTTGCGTTATAAATCAATGAATCAATAAATCCTGTTTCATAAAGAATGACACCATCAACTGTTGCGCCGAATAATCTGATTGCAAAAGCAATTAAGATACCACAGAAATAAAATGCATAGCTTGAAACATTAATTTTATCTTTGATAATGAACTTTCTTAATGCACCAACAACAGCAACGCTACCAAAAGCAACAAAATAATCTAATGGATAAGTTTCAATTCCGTATCCATCAATTAAACAAGTAATAATACCAAAAATAAATGCACCAGAAATAAATCCTTTAAACCATCCTAAATGTAAAGCAATAAGGAATAATGGGACCATTGCAAAGTTAATGGAACCACCTGTAAGTGAAAATGGAATCTTGACAAAAGTGTCTAAGACGATTGCTAGAGCGCTTAAAATCGCAATTTCAGCTATGTCTCTAACAGAGAAAGTAAAATCTTTTTTATTCATAAAAAACCTCGCTTTCTGGCGAGGTTTTACTGTTTTACAAAACATTCCTACGCCAGCATTACCTGGATCAGGTACGGTCGATTCGAAGAAGAATCCTCTCAGCCTACTTATTGGTAAGCTCCCGGAAAATATAATAAAGCTTTAATCTTGTTTTGTCCAATTAATTTCGGTTATATGATTTTTCTTTAAATAATTATTACATTCAATAAAGTGATTATTCTTAAACCAACCACCACGGTTCGCTGATAAAGGCGAAGGATGTGCGGACTCCAAAATCAAGTGATCTGGATTATGCAAAAATTTCTTCAATTTTCTTGCATAACCGCCCCAAAGTAAGAAAACCATTGGTCTATATTGCTTGTCTAAAGTTTCTAATACTTCACGAAAGAATTCTTCATATTCTTCAATATTATGGCTCAAGGCTTGTTGTGCTCTTACTGATAAAATTGAATTCAATAATAGCACACCTTGTTTTGCTAAGTAGGTTAAGTCGCCATTTTTAAAATCCATTGGCGTCTTAAATTCGTCTTGTATTTCTTTATAAATATTAACCAAAGAAGGTGGAATCTTAACTCCCTTTGGAACTGAAAAAGATAGCCCCATTGCTTGGCCTTCTTCGTGGTAAGGATCTTGCCCAATGATAACAACTTTAACTTTATCTAATGGAGTTAATTCAAACGCTCTAAACATGAACTTTCTTGGAGGATAGCAAGTAAATTTTTCATACTCTCCATCCAAAAATTTATGGAGTTTAATAGAGTAGTCTTTATCTTGCTGTTCCTTAAAAAATTCATTCCATGTACTAGCTA
>CALCEI010000016.1 GCA_937900575.1 uncultured Clostridia bacterium | reverse complement strand
ACACTAAAAACATTCTTCACATTGATGATGAAGAAGGTTCAACTGTTCAAGAAGGAGTTGTTGAAATAGAATGGTCCAGCAACACAGATGCAAGGTTTATTGTTGAAAGCAGCAATGTAAATTGCGTTGTTGTTTCTGGCAATAAATTTATTATAAAAGGTGTTGGCAGTGCAACAATCACGGTTAAATCTGCACTTAACCAAGCAGCATTTAGTGTGTTTGAAATTGTTGTAACTCGTCCATTAAACAGCATGCAATTTGTTTTGCATGAACAAAGCACAGATAAGGATATTAAAAATTCTAACCAACAAATTGCAAAGAACAATGGCGAAGCATATTATGCAGTGGCAAATGGAGAACATTTAGGTTACACATACAAAACAGAAGCAGAGTCATTGAAATTTACAATTTCTGTTGAGAATGCAAGCGAACAAGAATATGGGAACTTTAAAATTGCAGATTATATTAACATAAATGGTGCAAGCATTACACAAGAAGATGGTAAAGAATACGCAGTTTTAAGGTTAAATTCTTCTTCATTCAGCATATCTGTTTTAAAAACATTGCCAACAGATTGTACATTTAAATTTGTTGTGGCACCTTATGTTGAAATTCAAGGTAAATACGTTGTTTCTAGTTGTGAATCTTACTTCTATTTATCCACGTTTGAAGGTCCAACAGACATTTCATTAAATTATAGCTCAGTTGTTTTGTACCCTAACAACGCAACACAACTTATTGCATTTGTTTCAACAGATTTGGCATTGCAAAGCACAGAAGAATGCATGGCATTGGTTGATGAAGTTGTTGTAAATGGAGAAGTTGTTGAAGAAGTTGTTGAAAATGGCGAAGTGATTAGCGGCAAATCCTCTTATATTGAGGTTGCTTCAATTGGCGCAGTTGAAGGTGGAAGACAAAAAATTACATACACTGTAAAATATAACAATTCACTTACAATTTCTGAAAAAGCAAATGTAAGCATAAAACTTAAAATATCAAGCGGAAAAACCGCAACAGCATATTACACATACTTACCACAACGCATAAACAAATTTGAAATTAAAAACTATGTGTTTGGTGATGATGAACTTGTTGATGTTATTAACCCAGACAGGCCTGGTATGTTGATGATTGACGTTGTTCCGGGTGTTGGTTATTATGATTACATTGTTGTTGAAGATATTACAGGCAGTGAAGAAATTACCTTTATGCACATCAAGGAAGACGGTACACGTACACCGGGGATGGATGAAAAAACCGAAGATGGAAAAGGAATT
>CALCEI010000015.1 GCA_937900575.1 uncultured Clostridia bacterium | reverse complement strand
CATGCATGATTCTTGATGTATCATGTCCATCCTCTTGACGATATCCACGGATAGGAGGAGGCGCTATGCCCTTGTCGGCAGCGTAGAACACCCAATATGTGCAAAGTGCAATATCTGTGCGATGAAGTCCCATGGCGCAGGCAATGTAAAAATCGCCCTCATCAATTAGTTGGCAGAACTGGGGCATAAGTTTTACCATGCTTTCCACTTGAGCTGCATGGTTATTAACTGGATAATGGAAATACTCCATGCCATATTGCTGACATAGAAAAGGAAGTCGATTGGATGCATCGACATCTCGCAGATCAATCACTCTTTTGATTCCTGCCTCCACGAGAGCAGTCCACGCATACGCTTGATGTCTTGACGACATTGTTCGTCCTCTTACGCCTCCATACACGGGAGCGATGTCAGGAATTTGTGTTTGAAGTATTCTTTCGATGTTCATATTGATATTTATTTTGTAAAGACTCTATGTCTTTTTCTAACTTGGCATCCACTTCATTATATAATTTATTATAATTATCATAATTTAATTTGTTTTGCCATTGAGTTTTTAATTGGGAAATTTGTACATTACAAGATGAAGAAATACTTTGGTATTTTTGATATGCTTGTCTTTTGTATTCTGTTATAAATCCTGTGCCTAAATTTGAGCCATTAAGGCTATTACATTCTTTCTTATAATCAGCATAAGCTTGACTGATTATATTATTGAGATTTGCTATTTCATAATTATAAGAAGATTCAGTCCCATAATATTTATTTGTTATGTTGTCTCTTTTGTTTTTATATTCAGTTTTATTTTTTGCAGCCGTCATTTGTTTGCTTAAAATATCTGCATCCAACTTGTCTTTTAATATCAATTTGTCTATTCTTAGTTTCGCAATGGACAATTCTAAATCTAACTTATCATTGGAAGATTTCTTTATGTCCGATTTAATTTGGTGTAATGTATAATCTTTCAACTCTGATTCGCTACAAGACAATGCATATTCTTCAACTTGAGAATAAATAATTTGTTGTTCATCAGATAAAACAATCTCCGGATTAAATTCTGTATTGCACGCTACAAACATAAATGTAAAGAATATAATTAATATGGTTGTTAAACTTTTATTTAGTATTTTCATTTGCTAACCTCTAATAAAATATTTTAAAAACAGAAAAGAATTTATTATTTTTAACAATCTTTCTAGAAAATAAATCCTTGGTGCTTTTATTATAATTTTCTTTACTGATCTCTTCTTTTTTATAGTCATTAAACAACTTTTTAAATTCTGGATCACTTCTTTTTAATTGAAAAATTTGTTCTTTTGCTATTTTATGAATGGTAATAATCATAATTATCATCACAATAATGGCCACTGCTCCAATTGATAATCCTATTGGTAGTACCGCCGGCATAATATAAGTTGCTGTTGGTTTACCAGAATATATATTGTTTTTAAAATAAGTCTTTAACTCTTTGCTAGTCGCTCTGCCGGAGATTACATTACCACTAGAATTATACATGGTCCTGTTAAAAAATCTATAAAGCTTGATTTCATTATTTTCATTCATATAAAGATAATTATAATCATCTACAATCTCGCAATAAACAACTTTATTTTCATCAAGATTCGTTAAATATGTTGAAGTATTAGCTTCGCTATACTGTGGAATTCTATTCTTTGCAGATGCATTTATCGCAATTGGATAAACAATAGCAAAGACTGCAAGACATATCGAAATAATTATAGTGGATAATTGCAATTTTTTTATAACCGAGACAGATTGCGTCAAATTTGTTAATTTTGTATTATCTGCACCACAATTTGGGCATATCCTGTCTCCGTTGAGTAATGTACCACATTTTTGACAACATTTATTATGTTTTGGAGATGTCGCATCATTGTCATCTGGCAAAGAAGGATCAATCAAAATCAATTTAGCAATAAAATAATATAAAACTGCCGGAGCTAAACTTGACACTATTGTGCGTCCACCACTAATAATTGCTCTAGCAACACAAAATATAATGGCACAAACTATTGAATTTATCAATGCATATTTTGTCCCCTTTTTCTTTGATACCTTACCTTCTCCTATGATATATGTAAGAGGAAAAAATAAATACACAAAAATTGTTAATAATAAACTTATCCCTAATTCTAAAACAGCTGAACCATCCATATTACTCCCTCAATTAAAAACATTATACTCCCATTTTACTGGGAAAGCAAGTATTTTTCTCATTTTTATGGGAATATATAAGTATGGAAACATTCGGAGAAAGATTAAAAAATTTAAGGAAAGAAAAACATATTGGTCAAATTGAACTTGCAAAACAATTAAAGGTTGGAAAATCAATTATTAGTTTGTGGGAAAACAACATTTGTGAACCTACTCTATCCAAACTTATTGCAATGTCCAAATTCTTTGATGTTACCATTGATTATTTGGCTGGAATTGAATTATAAATATGAAAAAAGAGCAATCAAATTGCTCTTTTTTAAACGTTAAATTTGAAGATGACAATGTCGCCGTCTTGCATTTCGTAATCCTTACCAACACTTGCAACTTTGCCTTTTTCTCGGCACAAGTTATAATCTCTTAAAGTTATTAAATCATCATACTTAACAACATCAGCACGGATAAAGCCACGTTCAAAGTCAGTGTGAATTTTGCCTGCTGCTTGTGGGGCAAGTGTGCCACGGCGGATTGTCCATGCACGCACTTCCTTTTCCCCTGCCGTTATGAAACTGATTAAACCAAGCAAATGATAACTTGCCACAATAAGTTTATCCAAACCACTTGCATCAAGGCCAAGTTCTTGCTTAAACATTTCCCTATCTTCGGTTGGCATGTTTACAAGTTCTTCTTCCGTTTTTGCACACAAAGCAACAACTTCGGCACCTTCACTTGCAGCAACTTGCTTGATTTTTTCTATATTTTCACGTTGGAAATCGTCCAACTCATCACTTGTGTTTGCAACATAAATTATTGGCTTGGAAGTGATAAGGAAGAAGGAATCCACAATCTTTTTTTCTTCTGCGTCACATTTAAGCAACCTTGCTGGTTTTTGGTACTTTAAAAGTTCCAAAATCTCGGTAAGCAATTCAAATTCCTTTTTGGTTGCCAAATCTGCCGAGCCACCATGCACAACTTTTTGAATTTTTTCAATACGTTTTGTAACCGTATCAATATCTGCCAAAATAAGTTCCAAGTTGATGGTATCAATATCACGCATTGGGTCAACACTGCCTTCAACGTGAATTATTTTATCATTTTTAAAACAACGCACAACATGAACAATGGCGTCAACTTCTTTTATGTGACTTAAAAACTTGTTGCCAAGGCCTGCACCTTCGCTTGCACCTTTAACAAGCCCTGCAATATCCACAAACTCAATTTGTGCTGGAATAACTTTTTGTGTGTGATAAAGGTCAGCCAAAGCATTTAACCTTTCATCAAGCACATCCACAACACCAACGTTTGGTTCTATGGTGCAAAAAGGATAATTGGCACTTTCTGCCCCTGCTTTTGTTATTGCGTTAAACAATGTGCTTTTGCCAACATTTGGCAAGCCTACAACTCCTAATTTCATAAATTTTCCTTTTAATTCAATTTTTGCTTAAAATTTTCTAATTTAAGCCAAAATTTGATGCTTAATTTAATATGTAATAATAATATACTAATTTAAGGAAAATTTCAAGTGAATAGTTTACTAAAATACATTTTGATTGGATTTGTTCAAGGAATAACCGAATTTTTGCCCGTTTCTTCCAGTGGGCATATTGTTTTGTTTGGTTCTTTGCTTGATGTGGATAACCTTATGCTTGTTTCCATTGTGGCACACATTGGCACGTTGTTTGCCGTGTTGTTTTGTTATAGAAAACGTATTAAAGAATTGATTATTCACCCATTTAACCGAACAAACTTGCACCTTATTATTGCAACAATTCCAACTGTTTTAATTGTTCTATTGTTCAATTCCTTTTTGGAAGCAAATTTTGGCACAAAAACATTAATTTGGGGATTTTTGCTTTCTGCCGTTGCACTTGTTGTTGCAGATTTAAAAAAGGACGGCATACGGGTTGTTAACAAAAAATCTGCCTTCCTTATGGGTTTGAGCCAAGGATGTGCGTTGCTCCCAGGGGTATCACGCAGTGGGTCCACGCTTGTTTGTGGACTTTTGTGTGGTGTTGAAAAGGAACAAGCATTGGATTTTTCCTTTTTGATGAGTATACCAATAATTTTGGCAAGTGCAGTTTACGAAACAATAAAGGTTATTAAACTTCAAATTACAATTGCATGGTTGCCGTTGTTTGTTGTGCTTGTCACTTCCTTTATTTTTGGAATATTATCCATAAAAATTATGCTTAAACTTGTTAAAAACAATAAATTATACTATTTTGCAATCTACCTTATTGTGTTAAGTTTGGTGTTGGCAATTTTTTACTGATTGCACCTTAACTTGACAAGTTTTTTATATTATGATAATATAATAATATCACGAAGGCGCAGTATTCTAGTCAACTATGTTAAATGAGGATGCCGAAATAAGCATCGCCGGCAAAACTATGAAGTTTCTGGTGCTGGCTTTGGTTGCCCAAACCGGGGCTTGTGCTGGAAGTTAAGATTATTGGGGGACTTATAATGGCATATAAGCGTAAACCCAATTTTCGCGGAGACCTAACAAGGCAATTACATCAGTAATATGTATGTTAGATGCATAAACCTGCATATGGCGAAAGTTACGTGCAGTGTAGCCTGCTTTGAGTTGACATATGGGAATTAAGCGACAACTTGACCATGTTTTAAAGTACACAAAATTGGTTTGAGTTGCTTATGAAACTATGTTAGCAAAATAAAGCTAAATTTAACAAATGTTGCCAAGGAAAACTTCTAGACTGTTTGCTTTTGCGAGACGCTATGGGGATTATAGTGTGGTCTAAGTGGCGATTCGGTGCAAGGTTTTGCGTAAAAGGAAACTGCTTTGCTGGTAACGGCAAAGTGCAAAATTGGGAAATCCAACCGAACCTTATGCCGCAAGGTTTACCCAAGGTGTTGCCTTCGTAATTTGATTTTAGTTTGCCGTTTGGCAATGGAAATATGAAAAATAATAATGTTAAAAAATCTAAAAACAACATGTGGCCACTGATAATTTTGCTTATATCAGTGGTGCTTTCTTTTGGTTTTGGTTTGCTTAGCGAATTTTTGCTTGCAGATACGGTTATTGCCGTTGCAGTTGTTGTTATTGTTGTGTTTGTTGCTGTTGCAATTTTGTTTGATATGATTGGCTTGGCAGTAGCATCAAGCAGTGAAGAAAATTTTAACGCCATGGCAGCAAGAAAAGTTAAAGGTAGCAAACAGGCCTTGGCGCTTGTAAAAAATGCTGCAAAAGTAAGTTCAATTTGCAACGACGTTATTGGTGACGTTTGTGGCGTTTTATCTGGTGCTGCCGGTGCAGGAATTGTTGCAAGAATTGTAATTGATGGAGCAAGTTTTTTAAACATCCTTATTCCAAGTTTGGTGGCAGCGTTGATTGCCGGGCTTACCATATTTGGCAAAGCAATGTTTAAGCGTGTTGCCATTGAGCATGCAGATGCAATAACATTAAATTTTGCAAAATTTTTAAATTTCTTTACAAGAAAAGGTTAAAA
>CALCEI010000014.1 GCA_937900575.1 uncultured Clostridia bacterium | reverse complement strand
ATGTGCCCATCTTCCATTGGTTGACGTAAAGTTTCTATGGTGTTACGGTTATATTCTGGCAATTCGTCCAAAAACAGCACACCATTATGAGCCAAACTAATTTCGCCCGGTTTTGCCTTTTGACCACCACCCGTCAAAGCAATTAATGTTGCTGTGTGATGTGGGCTCCTGAAAGGTCTTTCAACAACAATGCCACGTTTTGCATCAAGTATGCCTGCAACACTGTGAATTTTTGTTACTTCCAAACTTTCTTCAAAAGTTAAATCTGGCAAAATTGATGGAAAACACTTTGCAAGCATGGTTTTGCCTGCCCCTGGTGGTCCAATTAAAATTACGTTGTGCCCACCAGCTGCTGCAATTTCCATTGCCCTTTTTGCACTTGCTTGACCTTTTACGTAAGCAAAATCGTGTTCAAACTGATGCTCTTTAAGTGCAGATTCAAAGGTTTTGTTATCCGTTGGTTTAATTTCTTCTTCACCTTTTAAAAATGCCACAGTTTGTTTTAATGTGGAAACAGGGTAAATTTCAATTTTATCAATAAAAGATGCTTCCATTGCATTGTCTGCTGGAATAATAAATTTTGTGTAGCCCATTTGTTTTGCAGAAATAAGCATTGGTAAAATTCCGTTAAGTTTTCTTATTTCGCCATTTAAACTTAATTCGCCAAGCACAACATAATCTTTAAGATTTTTGTTTGGCAACACTTCTTCTGCCGTCAAAATGCCAAGAGCAATTGGCAAATCGTACAAACTGCCCTCTTTCTTTGTATCGGCTGGGGCAAGGTTGATTATAATTTTATGAATTGGATAGTTAAAAGCACTGTTTTTGATGGCTGCCCTAACACGAGATTTACTTTCCTTGATTGCAGTATCAGCCAAACCCACCACGTCGTAACTTGGAAGACCAGCATTGATATCCAATTCAATATCAACAGGATAACCTGTTATCCCTGTTAAACCATAAGACAAAATTTTTGCAAGCATGTTTCACCTCTATTAATTTTTAGTGTACAAGTTTTAACAAATAAAGTCAAACGTTTATCGAACATTTGTTTGAATTGTGTTTTTTTTCTTGTTGATGGCAAAGAAAAAAGACATCATTAGATGTCTTCTTTAACTTTTGCTGCCTTACCAGAAAGTTTACGTACATAATAAATTTTTGCTTTGCGAACTTTACCTTTTCTTACAACAATAACTTTATCAATTCTTGGACTGTGCATTGGGAATGTTCTTTCCACACCAATTCCAAAAGAGATACGTCTTACTGTAAAGGATTCCCTTAAGCCTGTACCTTTCTTTGCAACCACTACGCCTTCGTATGCTTGGATACGTTCCTTGTCGCCTTCTTTGACTTTAACCATAACACGTACGGTGTCTCCAACATTAAAAGAAGCGATATCACTGCGGAGTTGCTCTTTCTCGATTTGGTCGATAATGTTCATATTTACCTCCTAAATTTGACGTTCTTGCTTTGGACAGTAGCGGACCGTCAACAACGTGTATAATATAGCATAGTTAAACTTTATTTGCAAGTGTTTTCATCAATTATTTTAAATTAATATAATTAAAAGGCATCTACAATGTGGTTGACGTCATCGTCGCCGTCGCCAAGCACTGCAATTGCATCAAATCTGCAATTTGCTTCCATCAAATTATGCTGACGCAGGTATAAAGTTGCAACACTGCGTATCTTTTGTTGCTTACGTGTGTTAATTACTTCAAGTGGGTCGCCAAATCCACGAGAAAGCCTTGTTTTTACTTCCACAAACACAATGTAATCTTTATCTTTGGCAATAATATCAATTTCTCCAATTGAATTTTTATAGTTATTCTGCAAAATTTTGTAACCCTTGCGTTTTAGGTAGTTTGTGGCAATTATTTCGCCTCTCTTTCCAAACGTATTTGATTGCATTTGTCTTCTCCTATTATGTTTTTTAAAAAACTTAATCTATGTATTGGGGTTACACCGTGAGTTCTTATTGCTTCTGTGTGTTTTTTTGTACCATAACCAACGTTGGATGCAAAATCATATTCTGGGTAAAGTTTTGCATAATCTTCCATAAGTCTATCACGATAAACTTTTGCAACAATACTTGCACATGCAATAGCATAACTTGTTGCATCACCTTTGATTATTGATTTCTCATTTGCGCAAACATTAAGTTTAACTGCATCAACAAGTAAAAGGTCTGGTTTAACCTTACAGGTTAAAAAACATTCTTTCATACACTCTTTTGTTGCTTCCAAAATGTTAATTTTGTCAATAACATCTTGATTGCGCAAGGCTATGGTTACACTTGTTGCCTTGGATAAAATTTTATCATACAAAAGTTCTCTATTACGTTTGGTTACTTTTTTGCTATCAAACACACCGTCAAGCATCTCATCATAAGGCATAACAACGCATGCAGTAACAACCGGACCTGCAAGTGGGCCACGCCCAACTTCATCAATTCCAGCAATATACTTTGTGTTTGAGTTTAAAAACTGCTTATCAAATTCAAAAATTTTTGTTGTGTCAATCATATTTATTCCAAACAAATTTTGCCCAACTTTGCTGACCTAAAATCTGCAAGCAAAATTAATGCAGCACGTTCCAAATCCACTTCGCCACCTTTAACAAGACAACCACGTTTACGTGCAATTCTTTCCAAAATTTCAACATTGTGTGTTATGTTGTTGATATCTACACCATATTTTGTTGTTAAACATTGTCTATCAATTTCAAGCAATTTGCCAATTAAACGGCTTGCAACTTCAATAACATTAAGCACTTCTGTCTTAACTGAACCAACAAAAGCAAGGTTGTATGCGTTATCTTCATTTTCAAAATTTGGAAGCAAAATTCCTGGGGTATCCATAACTTCTATGGTTGGTTCAACCCTAACCCATTGTTTGTTTTTTGTAACGCCCGCTTTATTGCCTGTAACTGCTCTACCTTTGTTGCATAAGTTGTTTACAATTGTGGATTTGCCAGAGTTTGGCACACCAAGCACCATCGCGCGTGTAACAAAGTTTACACCCTGCACTTTGTTTTTGTTCAACCTATCTGCAAACACACGCTTTATTTCTGCAATCAAACTTTTGCTTGTGCCAGAAATTGTTGAATTGAGTGCAACACAACCTGCACCACGTAAGGCAAATTCTTTTTTAAGACGTTCAACGTCCTTGGAATTTATTAAGTCTGCCTTGGAAAGAACATAAATTATTGGTTTATCCTTGCAAACTTTAACAAATTCTGGGTTAATACAACTGTTTGGACAACGTGCATCAAGAACGTACAAAAAACAATCGCAAAGTTTTGAATCACTTTGCATTTGCTTTATGCTTTTATTCATATGTCCTGGAAACCAATTTATCATATTTACCCTTTATTTAAGCATATCTGGTCTGTTACGCTTTGTTATTTCTTTACTTTGTTTAAGTTTGTGTTCTGCAATTTTTTTATGGTCGCCATTAAGCAAAACTTCTGGCACTTTCATACCTCTAAATTCTGCAGGACGAGTGTATTGGTTATATTCAAGCAAATTATCTGTAAAACTTTCTTCAAGAGTGCTTTCTGCCCTAATCACGTTTGGGAGAAGCCTTATTATTGCATCAGCAACCACCATGGCAGGTAATTCACCACCTGTAAGCACATAATCTCCAACAGAAAGTTCTTCAATGTTAAAATAGTCAATAACACGTTGGTCCACACCTTCGTAATGACCACACAACAAAATGATGTGGTTAAATTCTTTCATTTCAACTGCCATAGTCTGTGTAAACGTCTTGCCACGTGGGGACATATAGTAGATTTTGGAATCGTTTGTTTTAATGCTTTCAATGGCTTTAAAAATTGGCTCACACATCATAACCATACCTGCACCACCACCATAAGGCTCATCGTCGCATTTAAAGTGTGGTGGCAAGGCAAAATCTCTTATGTCAATAACATTGATTTCAACTTTTCCGTCTTCCACGGCACGTTTAATGATACTTTCTTTAAGTGGTGCAAACATTTCTGGAAACAAGGTTAAAATATCAATTTTCATACGCGCAAATCCTCAAATTTTTGTTTTGAACACACAAGCACACCTTTTGCTCTGTTGTAAACAATTATATCCTTAACAAAAGGCAAATCATAACTCACTGCTCCAACTTTTATTG
>CALCEI010000013.1 GCA_937900575.1 uncultured Clostridia bacterium | reverse complement strand
CGATTTCTGTCTTAAATTTTGTCTCTTTCATTTTTCTCTCCTATTTAACCGGTTCAATTATAGCACAAAAAAAAGAAAAAAGAAATGTTTTTATACCTATTCTTAAAAACACTTCCTTAATCTAATTTTTTATCTTAATTTGCACCTTTAGACTGTATAACCTGTTTGTTGTGTAAATTCAACATCTTTATATTTATCAAAAGGGTTTGCAGTTTGAGGGTCTACAAAAATAAATGATTTATCTATATCAATTTTAAATTCTGGATGATTTTTGTTCCAATCTTCTGCAACAAGTGCACCTGCAAGGTCAACTTTATATATTACACCGTCCAATTTAATTTCAATCCAATAATGTCTTGTTAAATTTATATTGTCCAAATACACTTTATCTTTTTCATTTTCGTAACAATCATAAAAATACGCACTAGCATCTTTAACTTCGGCATCAATGCCTAAATCCAAGCATATACGCATCATCTCACGTGCAAGCATGGTGCACGTTGCCATTTTTAATGCGTATGTAGATGGATAAATGTCTGCTTGCTTGTTTCTTCTGTCGATATCCACATTTGCCCAAGATTGACCAACGTGCCCTTCTGCATATTCCACTTTTTTAAATTCTTTTTTTGCAACTTTACTATCCAAAAAGGAATAATCGTACATAAAAGGCTTAAATTCTTGTGTTCCATCAATTTGTTTAATTAAATCTTTGTTTAGCCTGTTTAAAAAATAATCAACAACAAATTCCACTTTCTTCATTTTATCTTCTGCAGTATCCTTGCCTTTGCCTGTGTGTTTATTGCATGCTTGAAGAAGACGAGCACGTCTTTGTTTGCCAAATTCATACATGTCCACAAGTTCTTTTTCTGTCATTGTTGATTTACCTCTCAGTGTTTATATTCTAACACTTTTTTATAAAAAAACAAGGGGTTAAACAAAAAAACACCCCGAAGGGTGTTTAATTAACCACGAATGTTAAGTTTTGCTCTTATTGCACGTGCACGTTCGATGTCTGTTTGTTCAAGATATCCTAACAAACTCTTACGTGTTGCAACCATTTTGTTCAAACCACGTGTTGAGTGTTTGTCTTGCTTGTTGTTTTTTAAGTGTTCAGTTAAGTTTTCAATTCTTGCTGTTAACAATGCAATTTGAACTTCCACAGAGCCTGTATCGTGTTCGTCTTTACCGAACTCTTTAACAATTTTTGCTTTGTTGATTTCCATAAATTTCTCCTTTTACTAAAAATTCGCCATTAACAATGTTGCCGTCAAGGAATTCGAACAACTTTGTCAAGGTACGTTTTAATAATACCTAAAACTAGGTAATTTGTCAATAGTTTTTACATAAATTTTGGCTTTTTACATACAATAAAAATCAAAGGTAATTATGAAAAGATTTTGGTTTGTTTTGTGCTTAATTATTTTGTCTTTGCTTGTTGGCAGTTGTTTTTTGTTTCCAAAAATTGAACAAATAAATAATTTGCCAAATGAAATGTTGGTAACTTATGATGACATAACTTCAGCAAATGAAGAAAATTTATTTTCACCTGTGATTAATTTAAGTTTGCCAAAAAACTTGGTGGTTGCTTCCAATGAAGAAGTTACAACAACCACGTTAAACGTAAAACTTTTCAACCTTTTTACAATAAAGAAAATTAACGTAAAATTACTTAACAATAGTTCAGTTTACGTGGGTGGAGAAACAGTTGGATTTAACCTGTTTAGCGAAGGTGTAATTTGTGTTGGAAGTAACCCAATTGTTACGGCCGACGGCGTTATGGAACCAATTAAGGAAAGTGAAATTTTGGACGGAGATGCAATAACTCACATTGAAGGAATTGAAATAAAATCCATTCAAGACGTGGATAGAATAATCAATCTCCCCTTGTATGCCGGAAAGGAATTGCAAGTTACATTAAAACGTAACGGCGAAGAATTTTTGGCAACCATAAGGCCAATGTTTGATTTATTCAGCCAAAAATATAAACTAGGCATGTGGGTAAGAAATAACGCAAGTGGTGTTGGCACATTAACCTACATCAAACAAAACAACTTCCGTTTTGGAGCCGTTGGTCACCCCATTGTTGACACAAGTTTGGGTGAAAATTTTAATGTGGAAAGTGGCAATATTTATAGATGCAAATTGTTGGGTATTAAAAAGGGCGAAAAAAATAATCCGGGCGAAATACGTTCTTCCATGAATTTAAGTGACGATGCGCTTGGTTTGGCAGATACAAATTGCAAATATGGTGTTTACGGCAACATTTTAAACAAAAGTATTATTGATGCCGAACGCACTGCAAATTTGGGTGGCAGACTTTCGGTTAAACTTGGGGACGCAAAAATTTACTGTAATTTGGATAACGAAGGAGTTAAGGCTTATGACATTAAAATTATTAAAGCAAACAAGCAAAATACAGCCGATGATAAAAGCATGATTATTAAAGTTACAGATAAAGAATTGCTTGAAAAAACCGGTGGAATAATTCAAGGTATGAGTGGAAGCCCAATTGTGCAAAATGGAAAACTTGTTGGCGCAGTTACCCACGTTTTTGTAAACGACCCAACACGCGGTTATGGTGTTTACGTGGATTGGATGGTGGACAATTAAATGTCAGTTTTTGTTTGATTAATTCTATGCAATATGCTACTCTTTTTATATGGATGAATTAAAAAAAATTAGAATATTAAAATTCAAAAATTTAGGCCTTGGACTTTTTGTCCATTTTGGTCTTTATAGTTACATTGGCAAAGGCGAATGGTATATGCATAATAAAAATGTTGACGTTAAAGAATATAAAAAGGTTATGGCAAAATTCAATGTAAGAAAAAATTGTTTTGAAGATATGATAAATTTGGCAAAACGTATTGGTGCAAAATACATTGTTCTAACAACAAGACACCATGATGGATTTTCTCTTTATAACACAAAAAATTTAACCGATTATGACGTGATGCACACTCCAACAAAAAGAGATTTGGTAAAAGAATTTGTTGATGCGTGCAGGCAAAATGATATTGTACCTTTTTTCTATCATACTTTAATAGATTGGAGCAATCCGGTGTTTGAAACTGATTTTAAAGAATACTTAAAGTATCTTAAATCTAGCATTACATTATTGTGTAAAAATTATGGTGAAATTGGCGGTTTTTGGTTTGATGGCACATGGTATCCTAAAAAATTAAATTGGAAATTAAATGAAATCTTCAAAATTATAAGAAAATATCAACCACTAGCAACCATCTCAAATAATGGCGGATTAGAAAACCCTGGTGAAATTCTTGATGAAGAAATTGATTGTATTGTTTATGAAAAAGGACAAGAAAAAAATAAAAACTCCAATTCTTCATTGGCAAAAGAAGTTTGTCAAACTCTTAACAACCACTGGGGATATTATAAATTAGATGGCAACTATAAATCGGCAACTGATATTTTGAAAGAATACAACTTTTGTAAAAAGTTTTCTTATAACTATTTAATTAATGTTGGACCTATGCCGAACTTAAAGATTAGAAAAAAAGATAAACTTGTTTTGGACGAATTTGCTACACTAAACAAAAAATATAACAAATAAAAATCGGGTGTTGAGCCCGATTTTTGTTTTTTATAATAATTTTTGAATTATTAAATAGTTGTTATCGTAAGTTACATCTGCACTTTGGTTGCTGTTTAAACCAATTGTGCCGGCGTTATCAAACACTTCAACATATTCGCCATTTATTGTGCTTGTTCCGTTTGCAACACCTGTACGTGTTGTGCTACTATCCCCTGTTCCGTTAAAAGCAAGGGTTAAACTTGGAACTGTTGTGCTTGTGCTTGTGGCAGTTGAACCATAGCGAATTAAATAAGTGCCCGGTGTAACATTAACGTTGTTATTTGCAGTGTTAAGCAAAATGTTTGTTTGACCTGCCGGTGCAGATATTGTCTCTGTTAAAACTATTGGCGTATTGGTGGCAGTTACTCCATCAAATTGTGCAACTGCAAGCACTCCGGTTGGAGTTTGTCTTATAAAAACTGTTCTGGTAATTTCCCTTGGTGGGCAAATTGGCCTGCAACAGTTGTAAATTCTTCTACAACAAAACATAAATATCTCCTTAAAACAAACCAAAAAGTTTGTTCACTTCATAATATGAAGAACTTAAAATTTTGTTAAAAAGCCTTTTCATAACACAGAAAAATTTTTCATAAATTATTGTATGGACTTCTTTGCTGATATAAAAGAGACAATACGACGCAAAAAGGCGTTGTTTATAATTTTAATTATTCTAACAATCTTGATGCTTGTGTTGGGTGTTTTTTCTGCAATCAATTTTAATGGTGGAATTATACCAATAAATTTAAACAATATTCCTTACATAAATTTCCTTAAAGAAGAAATTTCTTTTGTAACTTTAATCTTTGGTTTGATGCTTAGCACTGCAATTTTTTATGCCGTAATTGTATTAACTTGCTTTAACCCAATTTTAAGTTTGCTTGGCATCATTTTTTACCTTTATTTTGCCTATGCACAAAGTGTGTTGTTTGTAAGCATAATTTTGCTTTATGGGTTTTTTAATGTTTTAGTGTTGTTAATCTTGTTGCTTGTTTTTATGTTACTTGAAATTATCTTGCTTTTGCTTATTTTAACAAATGTAAGTTATTATTCTGGAAAAGGATATTTTAAGCAAATCTTTTCTTGCCACAACAAAATTTTGCTTGTGTTAAGTTTAACCTTACTTGTGCTTATTCTTTTGTTTTGCTTAATTTTAGCCTTGCTTAAAAACTTTGTTATTCTGCTTGTGTTTTAAAAATTATTTAATTTCATCTTGCAAAAAGTGAAATTATAAAGTATAATTATTGCATATAAAGGGAAGAAAACATATGAAATTTGTTAAGTATCAAAGATTTTGGTGGCTATATGATGAAGACACACCACTGAACAATGCCACTATTTTCCACAATTGGAAATATATAAAGTTAGATAATATTGATATTACAGACTTTGAAATTGTTGAAGCAGTAAGCAGACGAAAATTAAATTGGTACGGAACAGATGTTTATGATGACACACTCAAAGCTGGTTGGCTGGATAGAAACGGTAAGTTTTATGGTTGCAAATGGGCCTACCACTATCTTCAAGCACACTATGTCCACAAAAAATCTGATGAAACTTTGGAAAGCCTTGGTTGGATACACATATCCAAAGCAGATGAAAATGATACCGGAAAATACGTGGCTGAATTTTTGGGAGATTATAAAGAAGGCATTATGCCAACAGATAGCCAAATGGCATATTTGCAAACAAGAAATGATGTCGATTTTGACAAAGTTTCTTATGCTTACATAAACGGCAACAGAAGCAAGGCAGCAAGATATGAAGCAGACCTTAAAAATAAAGAATTAATAAAAGTTAAAAATGAAGAAATTAAGTTATAAACAAACAAGACTCTAACCGAACTGGTTAGAGTCTTTTAATAAAAAATCCTTGTATTAAACAAGGATAATTTTTTGGTAGTCCCTAGCGGGCTCGAACCGCTGATACCACCGTGAAAGGGTGGTGTCTTAACCACTTGACCAAGGGACCACGTCACAACACTCGCTTATGCTAAGGTTGTTCATTCTTCACAACCTTGCGCTTTTGCTCGGTTGTTCCTTTTTCCCACTTCAAAACAAGTTCTTGTGGGAACCCTATGCATTACACTCGCTTATGCTTGGGTTGTTCAATTTCCGTAACATGAAAATTGTTGGTGGCGGTGAGTAGAATTGAACTACTGATCCATCGGGTATGAACCGATTGCTTTAACCGCTGAGCCACACCGCCATGTTACGATTGATAATATACCAGAAAAAAGGCACATTGTCAAGTTTTTTAATAAACTTTTTTACACGTTGCGCCAAATTAAACCACGACAATTATTTTGAGTTTTTGCAAATTTTGTGTATAATGATTGCAATGCGGGTGTAGTACATCGGTAGTACATGGGCTTCCCAAGCCTATGAGGTGGGTTCGATTCCCATCACTCGCTCCAAAAAAATAACAGGGCGTTTGCCCTGCTTTTTTATATTAAATTTCCAGATGCGGATTTAATCATGCGATTGAAAAGACCTTCAACCATTGTGCCGTTATCAAAGTATTCGGCAATAATCAAATCATTATTTTCAAATTCGCGCAACATTTTAAACACATTGTGACTTGCGTCATTACTTGTTTTGCCAAGTGCATGTGCGTTTAGACCTTTAAAATGAATTAAACTTTCTTCTTTACACAAAATTACAACCTTTTTTCCTTCGCTTGTTGCCTTTTTATATAATTCAACAATGGTTTTTTGTGGATTGGTTTTTACAAGCACCATATCGCAGTTTGGTTTATAGTGTGTATATTTTGTTCCTGGGCTTTCCACCACTTTGCCTGCCAAAACTTTTTCGTGACAAACGCAGTGCAACTTACTTTCAAAATCTGCCTTGCCAAATTTACCTGGGCGCAAAATGTAAATTTCTTCATCAACAACTTTTACAACTGTACTTTCTATGCCGACAGTGGTTTGCCCACCATCTATGATAAGTGGAATTTTGCCATGCATATCTTCAAAAACGTGCTCTGCAATTGTTGGACTTGGGCGTTTGCTTGTGTTGGCACTTGGGGCGCAAATTGGCCTACCTGTTGCTGCAATAAATTCACGCGCAACTTCATTTTCTGGTATACGAATTGCAACCGTTTCTCCCCCTGCAACAACAATTGGTGCAATAACATCATTTTTCTTTAACACTAAACTGATTGCCCCTGGCATAAAGTTATCCACAATTTTTTGTTCCAAAGGCGAAATGCCCAAAACATATTTTTTAATATCCTTTTTATCTGCCAAATGAACAATAAGTGGATTATCACTTGGCCTACCCTTTGCCGTGTAAATTTTTTTAACTGCTTCTGCATTTGTGGCGTCTGCACCAAGGCCATAAACTGTTTCGGTTGGAAAAGCAACAACTTCACCCTTGCGAATAAGTTGCCCTGCCAAATTATAAACATCTTTGCTTGGTTTCGCTATTTTAGTTTCCATTTCTGCCTCTAAATTCATAAATTGCCATGCCAACACTGATTGGCAAGTTTAAACTATCAATTTCTTTGCTGTGTTCAATGACAACGCTAACATCAACGTCCAACAATTCATTTGGAAGACCGCGTGCCTCGTTGCCAAACACAAGTGCATAGTTTTCGGTTGGCACTTTAAATTGCCCTAACTTTGTTTTGCCATTTAACATAAAGAAGAATTTTTTATAGGTATTACTTTTCAAATACTCTTCTACAGAATTAAATTCCACAATATTAAGTCCAAACACTGCGCCCATGCTTGCACGCACAGTTTTTGGGTCAAAGTAATCCACACATGGTTTAACAATTGCCAAGTCTTTTATTCCAAAACCTAACATTGTACGCATGATTGTGCCAAGGTTGCCACTATTGCTTGGATTAACCAAAACAATTTGCTTGTTATCCTTAAAGGTAGATTTATATTTATTAAACACACCTGCGACAAAACAATTTTCTTTATCACTAATTTTGCTTATTGCTTTATCATTATATTCAACAGGTATGTTGTGTTTTTTGCACAAGTCCAACAAATCTTGCACTTCTTTTGTAACATTTAACTTTGTGCTTAAAAGCAAACACTCCACTTGCTCTGGGTGACGGCAAACAAGTTCGTACGTAGGAAACGCACCCAAGGAATATGAATAATTTAAATCTTTATTATATCTTTCAATTTTTACCATGCCTTTATTTTAACACTAAACTCAGTTTTTGTTAAATGAAATTTGGCAAAACAAAAATTCTAATTTAATTCTACCTTCCAAAAACTGGCAAATATGAAATTTGAAAAATGTCGAAAATTTGATTGACATTGTTTTTTTAATTTTATAAAATGTTGATAAATACAACAAAAAGTGAAAGGTTGTTTTGTTGATAAATACAACCATTTCAATTTGAAGTATTGTGAGGGTGTATGCCAAAAGTAGATAGCGAAACTTATATCACCATTCAGCAAGCTGTTAAAAAGTTTGAGAATGTTGAACGTGAAGTTAGCAACCTTACAGGCTTAAATGTAAGCGAGGTTGAGGTTGTTTTTTACCTACAATCTGCTGGCAGTTTATCTCACACAAACATTTGCAAACTTTGCAATGCTGACAAGGCTGCAGTAAGCAGGGTTCTTGCAAAAATGGAAGCAAAAGATTTAATTGAATCATATTACGAAGGTTCAAACAAAAAAACATTGTTTTCTAAATTGACAGGCAAAGGCAACGAAATTGCTTTAAAAATAAAAGAATCCTTTAATTACATAGTAAAAGATGGATTGGTTGGTTTAACAAAAGAAGAAACCAACACTTTTTTGCGTTTGCTTGCAAAAATTGTTAAGTAAAAAAGGAGAAAAATATGAACAACAATTACGTATTATTTTTGGATTCGGACTGTGACGCAACGCCGGAACTTGCAAAGGAGTATGGTTTTGAAATTATAAGCATGCCATATAAAATTGGTGAAAAG
>CALCEI010000012.1 GCA_937900575.1 uncultured Clostridia bacterium | reverse complement strand
TTATTTGCACGTTATGATTGCTGATGCAAACAAAACTTATATTGTTGAATTTGCAAACAATGAAATTATTGCAAAAGAAGTTACGGGCGACAATCAAATTATGACAAACTATTATCTTAACTTACCTCCAACAGCACCAAGCATAAATCAAACAACAAGGTATCCAGAACATGCTTTGGGCATAGAAAGATACCAAATTCTTAAAAAAAATTATGCCGAAGCAACAAGTGTTGCTGGCATGCAAAACCTTATGAAAAGGGTAATGTACGCAAACGCTTGTGATTTGGATGCTGAAATTTTGTGGTATTCCGAAGCACTCACACAAACCGAAGTTACAACAACAAACAAAGAGCAATTCAAAACAAAAATTACACCTTTTGTTACTGCATATTGGCAAGCAAGAAACAGTGTAGAAGGAAGGGTCCTTGCAAATCCAAGTTTTTGGCAAACTGTTCACAATTCCACCTATGATATGCAAAACAAAACCTTGCATGTGTTTGTGCAAGAAGATTATAACCCAACACATTGTTACACTTTCAGTTTATAACAAAAATATAGGCAACTTGCCTATATTTTTTTGTTGATTTATTTATTTTATTTTTATAGAATAATGTTAATGGAAAAACAAAAGAAGACACATAATTTATTATTGTTTTTTAAGTATTTCAAAAAGTATAAATTACTTTGTTTTTTCTATATTTTGTTTTTGCTTTTAATTTCGGTAACAAGTTTTTTGCAACCTTTATTTTTGGGTAAGATGATTGCTTGCATGACGGTAGAATATGACTATACTTTTGCAATTCAATATGCAATTAATGTGGCCGTGTTGGAATTTATTGGTTATGTTTTAACATGTTTAAGTGTTCCATTTTTCAAAGGGCTTGAAAATGGGGTTAAACTTGATGTAAAAATAGCCGTATTAAACAAAACTTTGGATATAAATCTTAACGAATGTAATAAAGTTGGCAATGGTGCATATATAAATAGATTATCTGGTGATTTGGATAGATTATCCACAGCATTTAAGACGATATCCACTGTCATTATTGATTCTATAACAAAATTAAGTTATTTGTTGTTTATTTTTGTGGTTAATGTTTGGCTTGGAGTTTTTGTGTTAGTTTCCATAATAATAAGATTGGTTGTTTATAAAGTTCGTTTGCATTATTTGATGAAAATGCGTCCACCAATTTCCAGGCAGGAAGAAAACATTAACTCTGTTATTGGCGAAACAATCAGGGGAATTAAAGACGTTAAAGTTTTGGGTTTGCATGGTAAAATTTTAAGTAAAATAGGCCAAATGCAAGATAAGGTTATTAAAGATGATAACAAAGAATATTACGTTGGTTCAACATTGCTTCTTGCTTCTCAAGAAGTTTCAACAATTTTTTGCTTTTTCTTCATTTGCTTATGCATTTATTTAATTGGAATAAATTATCTTGCTGTGGCAATCTTTTATACGTTGTACCTTTATTTCAACAAAACAATTGAATTTGCAGTGGAATTTTCTGATTTACAAACCAAATTAAAAGAAATGGAACTTTGTGCAACCAGAATATTTGAATTGGTTGATGATAAAACCTATATTTTTGATACCTTTGGCGATAAATCTTTGAAAAATTTTAAGGGTAACATTAAGTTTGATAAAGTAAATTTTGCCTATGAAGGTAAGAGCAAACTTTTTAATGACTTGTCATTTGATATTTCAGCCAACACACACGTTGCGTTTGTTGGAGAAAGTGGTTGTGGAAAAAGCACAATTGCAAATCTTATTTGCAGGTTGTTTAAGCCAGATTCCGGCATAATTTATTTGGATAAGGTAGATTTACAAAAAGTAAATAATAGATTAAGCGACCATGTAACAATGATAAACCAAAATTCATACATGTTTAATTTAACGATACGTGAAAACATGCAACTTGTAAAGAGTAACGTTACAGATGATGAAATTTATGAAGCATTAAAACAGGCAAACGCATACGATTTTGTTAAATCCTTGGAAAATGGTTTAGATTCATGTTTGGGTGAAAGTGGCACCAAATTGAGTGGTGGTCAAAAACAACGTCTTTGCATTGCACGTGCATTAATTAAAAATTCAAAAGTGATTATTTTTGATGAAGCAACAAGTGCTTTAGATAATCTTTCACAAGAAAAGGTTATGAAATCCATTGAAAAATTAAAAAAAGACCATACAATAATCACAATTGCTCATCGTTTAACAACAATTCAGGCTTGTGACGTAATTCATTTTATTAAAAATGAAAAGATTATTGCCAGTGGTACGCATGAAGAATTAATTGAAAATTGTTCCGCATACAAAAAATTATATATCAAACAGCAAAAGCACAAAAAGCGAGGCGACAATGAATAGTTACGAAGAAAAGAAGCAAGTTAAAGGCTTTAGGAATGTTTTCAAATATCTTGCTTATTTTAACAAATACAAACTTTTAAGTTTGGGTTATTGGTTGCTGTTAATTATCTCTGCAGGGTCCAGTTTCCTTACGCCTTTTGCTTTGGGTAATTTGGTTGAAAAAATAACGATAGGTGATACACACAATGCTTTATTATGGGCGGTACTCTTTTGCCTGTTTGAAACGCTGACTAGGGGATTGTTACTTGCACGTGTTCCATTTTTTAAGATATTACAAAACAGGGTTAAAAGACAAGTTAAGTTAGATACATTACACGAGGGCTTAAACATTAATTTATTTGAATATGAAAAATTGGGTAGTGGTGTATTCATAACTCGTTTAACAAACGATTTAGACTCTTTGGCAAACACATTTAGAAATTTAAGTGAAATGATTGTAGATTTGTTTACAAAAATGGGTTATATCGTATTTGTTTTTGTTGTAAATGTTTGGCTTGGTTTGTTTGTTACTGGTATGATACTTGTACGTATTGTAGTGTATGCTGTAAGGTTGCATTATTATTCAAAATTCAGGCCACAAGTTCTTAAAAAGAATGAGCAAATCAACAACATAATAAGCGAAACAATTCCAGGGCTTAAAGACATTAAAACTTTGGGGCTTAAAGATGGAATTATGAATAGAATTAATGCCGAACAAAAAGAATTTATTAAAGTAGATACAAAAGAAGCATATTATTCTAACTTTTGGTATTATTTATCTAAAATTGTAAATACAATTGGCACACTTGTGTTTGTGTTGTTGTTTATTAAATTGGTTGGTTGGGGACAAGTTTCCGCTTTAATTTTCTATACAGTTTATTTATACGAAAACAATGTGTTATCTTTCGCTTACAAATTTTGCACCATGTTAGATTATCTAAAAGAAATGGAAATCAATTCCAAACGTGTGTTTGAAGTTGCCAATAAGGACGTTTTTGTTCATGATGAATTTGGTACACACGAAATTAAAAGAGTGCGTGGCAAAATTGAATTTAAGGATGTTTGTTTTGCTTATGATGAAAAGAAGGTGCTTAAAAATATAAGTTTCAAAATCCAGCCAAAAACACATGTGGCATTTGTTGGAGAAAGTGGATGTGGCAAAAGTACAATTGTGGCTTTAATTGGAAAATTGTTTGACCCTATTAGCGGTAAAGTGATGTTTGACAATGTGGATTGTAAATTGGTTTCTCAATCGTTTGGTGATAACATAAGCATGGTAAGCCAATCTCCATATTTATTTAATTTAACAATACGTGAAAATTTACAATTGGCAAATGAAAACGCAACAGAAAAAGAAATGTATAAAGTTCTAAAACAAGCCAATGCTTACGATTTTGTTAAAAAATTGCCAAATGGTTTAGATACGTTTATTGGTGAAGGCGGAGCAGAATTAAGTGGTGGCCAAAAACAACGTCTTTGCATTGCACGTGCGTTGCTTAAAAATGCAAAAATACTAATTTTTGATGAAGCAACAAGTGCTTTGGATAACCTTTCACAAAAAATGGTTATGGAAACCATTGATAAACTTAAGTCAAACAAAACAATAATAACAATTGCACATCGCTTGTCCACAATTGAAAATTGTGATGTAATTTATTTTGTTGAAAATGGACAAATTAACTCTTTTGGAACGCATCAATATTTGTTGGAAAACAACAAAAAGTATGCAATGCTTTACAAAAAACAAAGTACAAATAAAAATGCCAATCAGTCAAGTGAATAATCAACTTAAATTTATAAAAAATATAGGCAAGTTGCCTATATTTTTTTAATGTTTATAAAGTGTTAATTATGCCTTGTTCTTTGATGAGTCTATTTT
>CALCEI010000011.1 GCA_937900575.1 uncultured Clostridia bacterium | reverse complement strand
AAAACAATATCAAAATAGTAAAAATGTTTGAAGAAAATATATCGGCAGGCCAAGCAGGAAGAAAGGCTTATAATGCTATGCTTGAATATATAAAACAGAACGGAATCAAAGACGTTCTTGTTGAAAAGACTGACCGTATATACAGAAACTTTAAAGATTATGTTGTGCTTGAAGATTATGACTTGACGATTCACCTTGTAAAAGAAGGTGTTGTTTTGAATAAGAACTCAAGAAGTCATGAAAAATTGGTACACGGTTTTAAAGTTTTGCTTGCAAAAAATTATCTTGACAACTTATCTGAAGAAGTCAGAAAAGGTTTAGAAGAAAAGGTTGCACAAGGATATTACCCACAGAAAGCACCTGTCGGTTATAAGAATGTCGTCAATGAGAATAAAAAGAAAATCATTGTTCCTGATAAAGAAAAAGCACCTTTTGTGCAAAGACTTTTTGAACTTTACTCAACAGGTGCTTATTCGGTTGACGAATTGCGAATGAAATTATTTAAAGAAGGTTTTAATCATAACGGCAAACCGTATTCAAAACCACGTCTTTTGTATGTTTTAAAAGATGTTTTTTATATCGGCAAGTTCACTTATAAAGGTGTACTGCATGACGGAAAGCATGACGGAATTATTGACCTTGAAACTTTTAACAAGGTTCAGAAAATGTTTAACCAAAGCAAGGCAAGAAGTCATGACGTTGAATTTGCATACACAGGTTTGTTGACTTGTGGTCATTGTGGTTGTCAGTTGACGGCAGAACTCAAGAAGGGAAAATACATATATTATCACTGCACAGGCAAACGTGGTGGAACGTGCAAGAGTGATTTAATCAGAGAAGAAAAACTTGATGAAGTATTCTTGAATCTGATTGACAAATTGCCGAACCCTGAAGACGGTTTGTTTGAAGAACTGAAACAAGCGATTGTTGAAATCAGAAAATTAAAAAGCGATTATGAAGAAACAAGCACAGAAGAAATAATGAAACAGATAAACCGTATTCAAAAACGGCTTGATAATTTATACACAGATAAACTTGACGGAAATATCACGCAAGAATTTTGGGAAGAAAAACACAACGCATGGTTCAGAGAAAAAGAAGATTTAATAAACAAATTGCATACCCTTAACAATACGGCTCGAACTTTTGAGGAAGGTTCGAACTTGTTGGAAAACTTCTGTAAATACGCACGACAAGAGTTTTTGCAGGCAAACGCAAAGAAAAAACAAGCAATCTTAAAAATGTTAGGTTCGAACTTTGTTTATAAAGACAAAGAAGTAAGCGTGACGCTTACTTCCGTGTTCAATTATTTAATAAATAACCGTTTTGTTAATTATGGAGCAGGAAACTTACCGAAGTTAGAACTGCACAATATCATTTATACATTAAAAGATTTAATAAATCAAGAATTTGTTGACGACTTAAAACGGCTTAATATCGCATAGAAAAACGGCTTGTCAGCGAACCAACAAGCCGATATATCCGAAAACGAAACGGACACATAGCAACTATAATTTAAAACATTGTTTTCTGTTTTTGCCTTTTACAAATGAAATATGTATCCATTTATCATATTCATTTATAAGTTGGTCATATTCAATGCCACTTTTTTTAATAAAATCAATTCCTTGTTGAATCGTCCAACCGTCAAAATGAAAATCAACTGCTTGACCTTTACAGTGTTGAGAAGTTTTCACACCACCAATTTGAGAGTTCAAATAAGAATTTCTGAGTTCCATCTTTTGATATTTGATGATCTTTTATCTTTAATGTTTCAATATAAAAATCTTGATTTAATTTTGTTTGCAAATCTTTTGCAATGTCACTCATTAAATCAAAACTATCTACTCTTTTTTCATAAAGCCATTTAAATATTTGTTTGGCTCTAAAAGGTTTTAGATTATTATCTATTAAATATTGTTCAAGATCTTTTAAATCATAATCATAAATTGATCTCATTATTTCACCTTAGTTAATTTAGCATAATAGAAACAGTCACCCATTTCATTAACAATAGTTTGTTCTTCTATTAAAGAAAAATCTAAAGCATAAGATAAAAATCTTCTAATTAATCTATCATTTTCTTTTCTATTCAATGTACAAGTTGAATAAAGCATAATACCACCTACTTTTAATAGTTCAGCATTAGCATTTAATAAATCTAATTGAATATTTTGAAGTTCATCTAAATCTTCTGGTTGAATATGAAATTTTAAATCTGGTTTTCTGCCAATTACGCCTAAACCAGAACATGGAACATCTAACATAATACGATCAAACTTTTTATCGATATGCTCCTTAATTTCAACACCATCATAATTAAGATAATTAATTTCTTTATATCCTAATTTATTAGCCATCTTTTTAATTAATTCAACACGATGTTCATGAATATCATTTGCATAACAATTCACAGGATTTAAAATATCTAAACAATTAAATAATTTAGATCCAGGTGCACTACATACATCTAGTAATGAATTAGTTGGTTGTAAATCTAAATGTTTATATAATGATGCACTATCAAAATCT
>CALCEI010000010.1 GCA_937900575.1 uncultured Clostridia bacterium | reverse complement strand
GGTGTGTGTGAAGCATATACAAGTGTGCTTAACAAAAACCAAAGTTTAACACAAAATCAGGAATTATTGTTTGATGAAATTGCACTTGTTTTGGGGCAAATTAAAGAAAATTTTAATTACCAAAATTATGGTATGTATGACACGGGATTTAATTTTGTGGATGCAGGAGTTTTTACCAACAGTGGCATGACAGAACTTTCCACCAGCATGGGAGATTTAACCTCTGATGCAATTGATTATCCAACCATGATTTTTGATGGCCCATTTTCAACTGCTTTGGAAACAACAGTTGTTAAAGGTTTGAGCACAGAAGAAGTTTCAGTGGAAGAGGCAAAGCAATATTTAACAGATGTCGTTTATAAAAACAGAAATGCAACAATAACTTATAATGATACAACAGACGGTGATGTGGCAACATATAATTTTGATGTTGAAATTGGTAAGAAAAATTTTGTTGCACAAGTAAGCAAACGTGGTGGGCTTTTAATTACAATTTCTGGTTATGCAGAAACTGGGGATGCAATTATTGGAACAGAACAAGCTCAAATGATGGCTTTGACTTTTGCAAACAATGTTGGCTTTGAAAACATGGAAGCTGTTTGGCGAGAATTGCACGATAATGTTGTTTACATTAATTTGGCACCAAAGGTGGATGGCGTAATTTATTATCCTGACCTTGTTAAAGTTAAAGTTGATTTAACAAATCAAGAAATTATTGGTTTTGAAGCACTTAATTATGCATTAAATCATATTTCAAGAAATGTGGAATTTAATGTTGCAGTGCAAGAAGCAGAAAAATTGCTTGGATTTGATTACGAAATTTTAAAAACAGAAAAAGCAGTTATAAGGTTAGACTCTGGAAAAGAAGTTGCAACATACGAATTTTTTGTGGACAGGATTGACGGCACATACTTCTATTATGTTGATGCTAACACAAATCAAATTGTAAAAATTTTAAAACTTGTGTCAGTTAAAAATGTGGAAAAATTAATATAAATGAAAAATACGCAAAAAATAATTAAA
>CALCEI010000009.1 GCA_937900575.1 uncultured Clostridia bacterium | reverse complement strand
TCAGGAACCTCTCTTTTTTATGTCACCAATTATTAAGTCTACTATAAATCACCAATAAATAAAAGAGTGATTTTGATTTCATCACATCATAGACACAAATCGGCTCCGATGTTATAATATCAGACGATGTTGTTGTTATTAAAAAAACATAAGGACATTCAATGAAACCGTTACGAATTCTTTTAATAATTTGTATTGTCGCAACGCTTGCATTCATCTGGGGTCACTCAATTGCTTCCAGAGAAACATCAAGCGCGGAAAGCGGTAAAGTCAAAGGCATTATAGACGGAATTCTCGTTGATATAAGTGGCAACAGTGTTGTACGAACAAAATATGTTTTGGACGAAAATCAATACTTTGTTGTAAAGTATGATTTTGGCGAAGATTTGTATGTTTATGTTCATTATGAATATGAATGCTTGGCAATTGATACAGATGCAGTAACACTCGAAACGGGTAGATTCAAAGACGAAACAGATGGTTTTGTAAACACAATCGACTTAAAAGATATGAAGTTGGTTAAAGAAGGTAGCCCAGAATACAAGGGAAAGATTACAATAACCTTTGAAGACGGCACTCAATACACACTTAATTTGAGCAGCACAACTAGTGAGACAGAACCTATTTATGATAAAGTTCAATATAGCAATGCTAATGGTGTGCCACATCTTGAATTCGTTCAAACAAACAAAGCATATTCAATTTCATTTACATTAACCTTTGACGATATTAAAAATGATGGCGAAGAAACATCAATAATAACCAAGCATGTAACTGTGAATGTACTCAGCAGTTTACATAAACCAAACGCAAGTTATGCAATTTCTACTACAGTTGAGCCTAACAGTTATACTAGCGAAAAAGGTAGTAAACTTACAATTGCAACAAAGTCAATAGAAAACGAGTACACAAAATTTACAATTGGCACTGATAATAAATATGAAATATATGCAGGTTACAACTCAACCTTATGGTTTGATATCAAAGGCAACGAAGCATATGCATGTGGTCTTACAGGTAAAGGACCATATAAAATTAGTGGTAATTCAATCAGTTTTGTACATCTTCCAAGTGAAAAGACAATAAAAATAACCTTCTACGTACAAGATGAGAATGAGGCCTTCTATGTTGTTGGTGTTGTAACTCCACAAAATGATGGTTTTGAATGTAACTTAACACTTGCCAAGACTTATGGTGGGTTAGAAGTAGAATATGTTGCGGACGGTGCAAATCACGAAATTGTTGCAAAAGGTTCCCAATCAGATAAAGAAGTGTTTAATTTCTTCTTTGATGCATTAGAATCAGAAGAGATTAAAGATATATCTAACAATGTAATAATCAATTCTGCACGTATTGTGTTGCTTGATTGCGAAGGTAACGTTGCAACTGGTTATAATTTAGAAGAAATGGGCTTCAAAAAATCTGCTAACCCTAACTGTTTGTCATACAAGGGCAACAATGGTTTAATTGTAAGTACAGATAATTATTTATACTTCCCAGCAGTTGCAGTTGACACAAGCGCAATTATGGATATTACCAACGTTGCAGGTGTGGAAGCATCTTACGAATTCTGGATAACCACAAAAGCAGAAGAATCTGAAAAAGCAAATGGCTATGAAGCATTGCAAGAAACTTCAGGCGAAAATTACACAACCATTTTAATTAAAGATGACAAACAAGTTTCTGCATTTAATAGTGTTTCAACAGACATTGCAAAATTGTTTGATGACAAAAACCAAGAATTCTACATTCAAAGTTTAAGTTTACAACTCAATGGTGCCGACACAGGTCTAGAGAATGGTAATGTAGTAAGAACAGACAACGAAGAAGCAGTAATTTACACAGTAACCTATGAAGAAGGATATGTTGTTGAAGTAAAATTTGACAAAGCAACAAAGAAAATTTCAACAAGCATAAAACGTGATGCAGGTAAAGATTGTTTTGCAGTTGCAAAAATAACCTTTAAAGCATACACAGATTCTGGTTTATTGTTTAATAATTATGAAGTGTTGTACTATAACTTTACATTAAGTTCAAAATATGATTCTGCAACCAAGTATAGAGTGTTTGCAACAAACAGTTTGGATATTATGACAGCGCAAGATGTTACAATCAGTGCAAATTGTAGCGCAACGTACGCATCAGGCCTTACAGCAACACCAATTGAAGCAAATTATAAATATGGTGGTAAATCTGGCAGTTGTTCAAATTTGATAGATAACGACTTCTACAACATAAACGGTTGGAGAATAACTCCATATAGAGTTGTAAAAGATGCTGAAATTGAATTGACCTTCAGAGTAAGTGATAAGGATTATTATATTGGTAACTTAAAATATTTCTTCCACATTAAATGCGATATTGAAATTTACATCAATGGCACTCTTGTAACAAATGTTGGCCAATATGCTTCAACATACAAGATGCAAGTAGATGAAGATGTGGCTCTTATTGATGATGATTTGACTTTGGATAAGGAAGAAGTGGCAAGTGGTGTATACACAAGCAACATCTTGGAAGCAATGCTCATTTCTTATGACGAACATGGTAATAAGACTGGTTCACAAATCATGTCTCTTGACACATTAATAAGCAGTGGCAGGTTGAGCATAGTTGTTAATTCAGACGAATTTGATGATTATGTGAAAATTGATGGTGCAACAATCAAATTCTTAAACGACTTTACAACAGATAGATTGCCATTAAAAATAACATACAAAACCACAAATAATGGTGATTATGTTGTTTATTGGGATATTAAAATTGAAGGTGCTCTTACATTTAAATATGTTCCTGCAGGTGGTGAAAATGGCATTGTCAACTATTCAAGTTTACCTTTAACAACAGGTGACGAAGTTTCTATTATCGCTCCAAAGGGAACGCATCAAAGTGAAGGCATTGAATTATCCAAAAACAATTCTAACATTCCAAATAATTCTAAAATCTTGTACAGCTTAAAATATGTTGTGGCAAATAATGTTGAAATTGAAGATTACAATGCAAGAACTACGTTTGAAAACGGAGTACAACAAGACATAACTTCAGATTCAAGTTTGATGCTGACAGACAAAAGACTTGTAACAGAACTTCCAATTGTACCAATGGACGGCAACGCATATATTGTTGTATACCAAATTCAAGTCAAATATTTAACCAGAGCCGGAGATTTTGATGCAACATATTACGTAAGTTATTTGGTTAAAAACAATGCAAGCATAAAAGTTAACAGTTCATCGGCAGGAGCCAATGTGGTTACAGTTGAAGATTTGTCAAACAATAAATTGCAATTGTTTGGTTATGGAGTAGGTTTTACACCTAAAACAGACAATGTGTTGTTTGTGTGTGAAGGATTTACAACCAAAGCAGAATATGACAATTTGAAAAATAATTGTTATGTACGCTTATCCAACATGGAAGGTTGTGCAATATCAAACTGTTCAGCACTTTATTATAAAATTGAAGAAACAAGTGCAAACTCTGGCATTTATTGTATTAATTTAACACAGAGATATGAAAGTCCAACTTCAACAACTCCAACCACAGTAACAAAATTGTTTAATAATGAACTTGTTGCAGATTTATACATTGTGCAAAATGAAGTTCCTATTGTTGGCATAGATAAATATAAATCTACAAACACGGCAGGCTTTAAATTGAAAGGCGATGACAGCATCACAGCAAAGTGTGATCCAATCAACATTGCACAACTTGTTCACGAAGCCGATCAATATGAAGTATCTTTGATTTGTTCTTCATTGCCAACAAGTAGTAATATATCATCATACTTTAAAGGTGCAACCAGCGTTGGAACAAGCGAACTTGTAAAAACATATACATTCTGTGGTGTAGAATACAAATTATATAATTTAGTTGTTACAGGTAGCACAAGTGATAAGATATATGATTTGATTGCAACAAACTTCTATGCATTAGAGTCACCAATTACAATTGATGATAACCCAGCAGTTGTTGTACCAAGTTGTTGGAGTACTGGAGATGCATACTTTGTTGTACCAAACTCTGAAACTTCATTTGATTTGACAGGAAAGTTCAAATGCATGGCATTTGAAATAGGTGAAGGAACAAATGCGTTTACATCTAGCACAATCAGTGTATCTGGTATAGTTACACCTGTTGGCGAAGGTGAGGATTTCACTTTGGCAAAATACAAGGAAGACAATCCAAATGATAAGTATTATAAAGAAACAAAAACAATAACAATTAGTAATAAAGATATTCAATACACCATTTGGTGGGAATTACCAGATTTGGCAGGCTAAAATCAACAAAAAAGACAAAGGGCAAAAGTCCTTTGTCTTTTTGCATGTTTTGGCTATTATATTATTTTATATATATTATAATATAGTATTTATACCTTATTATAAATTAACAGTTGACAAAATTTGATTATATGATTAAAATATCAATATAAAGTGAGAGGTGGAATATGGCAACAAGCACAGAAGAATTTGAAAATAAATGTATGGACATTATCGAAAAGGTTGTTCGCATTGATATTAAACAAGATAGAAAAGGCGCAATTGCTGTAGCAGAAAAAATGCTTGCAAAAGCAAAAGAAAAAACAACCAATGCAGAAGTTATAAGTATTTACGAAAGAGTTGTTAAAGAATTTAATATAGCAACAGACACTGAATACGAATTACTTAAAAAACAAATTTTTGACTAAAAGAAGGGGTTTATGGGTTTCTTTAATTGGGTTATGCACGGTTTAGGCTTTGAAACAGACGATAAGAAAAAGGGCAAAACAGCAACCGTGACAGAAGAAGAAAAATATTCAACATTCAATTTGCATGAAAAATCAGGTGCAAGTTCTGTTTCCAATCAAGATTCAGCATTTGGTTCTGGTTTTACAAACTTTGGTATGCCACAAGCAGATTCCAACACAATCATCATTGCACCAAGGGATAAAAAGCAGATTCAAGAAGTTATTGATTACCTTAAACAAGGTCAAACAGTTAACGTAAATTTAAGTGGCATTGCAGATGCAGACAGACAAAGAATTATGGATTTCCTTTCGGGTGCTATTTATGGCATAAATGGTAGCATTCATCGTTGGGAAGGGGACTTGTTTATTCTTACACCAGAAGGCCACAAAATTTTAAGGCCAGAGGATAAGGATAAAGATTAATGAAAAAACTTTTAAAAATTATCTTTACTATAGTTTTTGTTTTGGTGGTTGATTTGACTACCAAACATTTTTTATTTAATGTGGAATATTTCAATCTTATTCCAGGCGTAATTTCCATTATGGGTGGTGTTAAGAATACAGGCGCAGCATGGGGCATTTTGGGTGGAAACGTTGCAGTGCTTATTGTCATAACTGCTGTTATGGTTGCGGCACTAATGCTCTTTAACCACTTTGTTAAAAACAAAAACACCTTTTATTGCCTTGCCTTTGGTTTTATTATTGGTGGTGCAATCGGTAACTTAATTGATAGAGTGGTGTTCCAATACGTTAGGGACTTTATCTTTTTAGATTTCTTCCCAACTTTCCCTGTGTTTAACATGGCTGATAGTTTCTTGTGTGTTGGTGCTGTAATGCTTGCAATTTTCATTTTGTTTATGAACAAGGAAAAACATGAAAAATAGTTTTGTTGTTGATGTCCAAAATGTACGTCTTGATGTGTTTTTAAGTGAACACACAAATTTTTCACGCAGTTACATAAAAACTCTTAATGAGCAAGGTTACATTTTGCTTAATGGAAAGCAAGTTAAAGCAGGTTTTGTGTTGCATAAAGGCGACGTTGTGGAAATGGAAGAAAAAGCCGTTGAAACAATCTCAACAGAAGCAGAAGATATTCCACTTAACATTGTTTATGAAGATGATGATTTGCTTGTTATAAACAAACAAGTTGGTTTGGTTGTGCATCCATGCAATACAACAAAAGCACACACACTTGTTAACGCACTTATGTACCACATAAAAAACTTATCCACAATAAATGGTGTTATGCGCCCAGGCATTGTGCATAGGCTTGATAAAGATACGGGTGGTCTTATGCTTGTTGCAAAAACGGATGAAGCACACAAAATTTTGAGTGAGCAACTTAAAGACAAAACCTTAAACAGGGAATATAAGGCGCTTATTAAGGGTAGAATCCTTAAAGATTTTGAAGTTGAGGGCTACCTTGGCAGGAATCCTAGAAATAGGCAACAAATGGCACTTGTTGGCGAAGCAAATGGCAAATACAGCAAAACCATTTTTACTGTGGAAAAAGTGTTTGACCACTACACACTTTTAAATTGTAAACTTACAACAGGCAGAACGCATCAAATTAGGGCACACTTAAAATCTATAAACCACCCAATTGTTGGAGATGAACTTTATGGTGGAGTGGAAAAGACCTTAAAAACAAATGGACAACTTTTGTTTGCATATAAAATTTGTTTTGTTCACCCAACAACAAAAAAACAAATGGAGTTTGTTGTTGAGTTGCCAGATTTTTATAAAGATATTCTTAAAAAGATTGGCTAATTTTAAAGAATTTGTTAAATTTAACAAAAAAAATTTGTTAGTAAATTTAAATTGTGTTATAATTTAATTGAACGTATTATTAGGAGGAAAAATGAAAAACGTAGTTAGTTGTTTAGCATACTTTGCTGTTGCATTAATTGCAGTTGCTTTGGCATTAGGTAATTTGTTTGGCTGGTTAATTAGTTCAAACATCACTTATGTTCTTTCATTAATTGCAGAAGTCATTGCATTTGCAATTACAGCAGTTATTGGTTATTCATTTGCTAAATCAAAGAGAAGTGTTGGCTGGAAAGTGGCATACTTTATATTCCTTGTTGTGATTATAGTATTCCTTGTTCTTATGACAGTTGCACAATTTAAGGCATAATGAAAAAATATAATTTTAAGTTAATTTTTGCTTGCGTTTTTTTGGCTGCAAGTTTAACTTTGTTTGCATTGGGCAAATTTGGTAAAATCCTTATGATGTTTGCCTGTTTTTGCTTGTCTGCAAGTTTTGTTTTGTTTGCTCTTGATAGGCGTGACAAAGATGAAAAAGAACTTAAAGAAATGCAAGAAGAATATGAATCTTTAAAGTTGAGTGATGAAGAACGTAAGAGTTACATCAAGTATGAAAAAAAGACAAAAAATAGCATAACAAGAGTGCAAATTGGCTTATTTACTGGTGCAGTTTTGCTTATTATAACAGGTATTATTGTTATGTTTTAGGTAACAAATTTGTTGCCAAATTTAATTATGTGTGTTAAAATACGCACGTTTAAGGAGAAAATATGAAATACGAATTAGAGAAAAAAGAAAATGGCATTTACGAAGCAACAGTTAAAGTAGATGCAAAAGAATGGGACGGTTTTTTGGATACTGCCTACAACAAAAACAAAGGCAAATTCAACATTCCAGGTTTTAGAAAGGGACATGCCCCACGTAACGTGGTTGAAAAAACTTATGGTACAGGCGCTTTCATCAACGAAGCGCTTGATGATGTTTACTATAAAGCATACACACTCATTTTGGGAGAACACAAAGAAGTTGAACCTATTGATGCACCAAAACTTGAAATTAAGAGTTTTGATGAAAAGAAAGGTGTTGAATTGACACTTTCAATTCCATGTGTGCCAGAATTTAAATTGGCAGCATACAAAGGCTTAACCTTCAAAAAACAAGCAGTTAAAGTGGAAGACAGTGAAGTTGAAGAACAAATTAACAGAGATTTGTTGCGTGGTTCACGTCTTGTTGAAACAAACAAGCCTGTTAAAAATGACGATTTTGTAACGCTTGATTTCGATGGTTACATTGACGGCAAACAATTTGATGGTGGCAAAGCAGAAAATTACCAATTAAAAATTGGTAGTCACAGTTTTATTGATACCTTTGAAGACCAATTGGTTGGCTTAAACATTGGGGATAAAAAAGATGTTGAAGTAACCTTCCCAAAAGATTATCACGAAGCAAGTTTGGCAGGCAAACCTGCAACTTTCAAAGTTGAAATCAAAAACATTCGTGAACGTATTATGCCAGAACTTAATGATGAATTTGTTGCAAACAGCACAGAATATGAAACTGTTGATGCATATAAAGCAGGCGTAAAAGATAGATTAGTTAAAGATGCCGAACAACGTGCCGAAGTGGAATTGGACAATGACATTTTGGATAAAATCATTGATGATACAGAATTTACAGCACCAGAAGTTTTGGTGGAACAAGAATTCAACCGTCAATTAAGTGGCATGGAAAATCAAATGAAATATCAAGGCATAAAACTCGAAGATTATGCTAAATATATTGGTAAATCTTTGAAAGTATCTTTGATAAATGAAGTTATTTCAATGTAGTCATCCACTAAACGTTGTTCGCCTTTTTTATCAGCAAAAAATCCTTGAACAGGAGCATTTTTTCCATGTCCTCTCATATCGCTTACAACAACGCTATAGCCATTTTTTACTAATTCTTTTGCGGTCCAATCATATCTTTCTTTGTGTTCTTCCATGCCATGCATGACCATAAAAACACCTTTTGGATTTTTGGCTTCATAGATTGCTAATGCTAATTCATAACCATCTGAAACTTTTAAAAATTCTTCTTTCATGATAAAACCCTCGTTACGCTTTCCATTGTATAGTATATAAAATTTTTTTCAACATGTATTTTCTTTAGAAAATGAAGATAATTTACATTTTTCTTTTTCAATGCTATTATTTACCTCGAGGATAAAAATATGTATGCATTATTTACCGATACTGATTGTGATATTACTCCTGAAGTAGCTAAAAAATATGGCTATAAGCTTATTTCTATGCCATATAATCCAGATGGAAAAGAAATTTTCCCTTATGTAGATTTTAAAAAATTTGATTTTCATGCTTTTTATCAATCTTTAAGAGAAGGTACTTTGCCTACCACTAGTGCATTACCTCCAACTAAATATATCGAATATTTTGAACCAGAATTTAAAGCCGGAAGAGATATTTTATATGTTCATTTTTCTTCTGCAATGTCTGGAACATTTAATTCCATGCGTTTAGCGCTAGAAGAATTATATTCAAAATATCCTGATAGAAAACTTTATACCATTGACACCAAAGGAATCACCATTGGTTCGTATAATATCGTTCTTGAAATTGGTGATTTATATCTTGAAGGTAAGTCTATTCAAGAAATCCAAAAATGGGCTGAAAAAGAAGTAGATAAATTTGCAATTTATTTCTACGCTGATAATTTAAGGTTCTTCGCTAAAAGCGGAAGAGTTTCCGGACTAGCAGCTTTTATGGGAGGAATTATTGGTCTAAAGCCTATCATTTTCATGGACAGCGATGGACTAATGAAAACATGTGATAAATCACGTGGAAGAATACCTACTTTAAAAAGATTATTAGAACACGTTAAAGAATTACAAGATGATATAAAATCTCA
>CALCEI010000008.1 GCA_937900575.1 uncultured Clostridia bacterium | reverse complement strand
CGCTTTGAAGTTGTTGTAAAAGGAACAACAGAAGAAAGTTACATTTTACCTTATGGCTCTACAATCAAAGTTGCAGCTGGAGATACAATCACAGCTGGTACTGCTTTAACTGAAGGTCCATTAAATCCAAAAGACGTTTTGCGTACACGTGGTGTAAAGGCCGTTCAAGAATACTTGCTTAATGAAGTTTTGCAAGTTTATAAGGGACAAGCCGTTTCCATCAACGCAAAACACTTGGAAATTATCATTCGTCAAATGTTAAGAAAGGTAAAAATTGAAAATGCAGGCGATACAGACTTGTTGCCAGGCGATATTGTTGATATTAACACTTACGAAAAGGCAAATGCAAAAGCATTGCAAGAAGGTGGCATTCCTGCCTCTGCAAAACGTGAGTTGCAAGGTATAACAAAAGCAAGTTTGACAACAGAAAGTTTCTTGTCTGCTGCATCATTCCAAGAATCAAGCAATGTGCTTACAGAAGCTGCTTTGAAGGGTAAAGTTGACCACTTAGCCGGTTTGAAAGAAAATATTATTATTGGTAAGATGATTCCTGCTGGTACAGGTGCTCCTGCTTATAAGAATATCCTTCCAAAACAAGTTAAAGAGAGTGAATCTTTTGCTCCATCAGCAGAAGTAGACATCAAGTTTGAAGACATTGATGAAGAATAGAAAAAAGTTCCCGTTTGGGAACTTTTTTGTTTGTAATAAAAATTAAAAAATAAAAATTAAAAAAATTAAAAATATTTTAAAAGTAAATAAATGTAAAATTCTGTTTTTACTGCTAAAACAAGGCCAAAACAGGCACTTAAAAATATTAAAAAAATATTAAAAAATTTTTGAAAAAAGTATTTACAAATCAATAAAAGTGTGGTATTATAAGAGCGTAAAAAATAGGAGGAACAATATGATAAATGCAAAAACATTAGTACAGGCCAAAGCAACATTTGAAAAAGAAAGATTAAACTTGGCTAAAGATATGACTACAATTGCAACTCCAAAGAATGAAAGCATTGTTACATCTGAAAAATTGAAAGAGGCCAGAGCAAATTTTAAAAATGCAGTGGCAAAATGTGTAAAAGAATATACAGATAATTATAATTTAAAAGGTGCCTTCATTGCAGAACAAAGTCAAGGTTTGGGCTGTTAATTTGTTTAAACAACTTCCGTTTTATACGGAAGTTTTTTTATTTTAATTTTGTGTTTAAATAAAAAATTGTTTTACTTAACGCATATTTTATGCTAAAATATTTTTATATTGACGAGGGGTTTATGAAAAATTTAGTTTATCCAGCAGTTTTATACAAAGATGATGAAAAAGGTTCCAACACAGGTTGGTACACAATTTCAATTCCAGATTTGGGCATTGTTACAGAAGGCGAAACAGTTGTTGATGCATACATAAAAGCAAAAGAATATCTTTGTGCCATGGTGGATTGTGCAATTAAATTTGATTGTGAAATTGAAGCACCATCAAGTTTTGAAAAACTTTACAAAGAAAATAATAAAGGCAAAACAAAAAACATTGTTCTTTTGGTTGATGCATTGGCATAATTGGAGGATATATGGCAAAGGTTAATTCAAACAATTGGCCCCAGCTTGATTTCTTAATTAACAATTTTTATGAGATTGTAGAATATAAAAGAGGGCGCGGGGTTTACGGCGACAGAGTGATTCTTAAACGTGCAAAACGTCCAGAAGCCATTTTTGGCGAACCAGATAAGTTGTACGAGTTCTACTATATGGACGCAAACGATGTTAAAGAATTGCCACGTACCATCATGGAAAAAATCAAGGTTATTTTAAGATTGGTTGTTTCACCAGAAGCAATGAACGTGTTATGTGAGTTTGATAGCACCAATGGTGTTGAGCCAAACGAATGGGCATTGGAAACAAAAAACGAACTTATCAATGCAAAAACATTAAATTTTAATATACTTAATAAGATTCTTGTTGAAAGATACAAACTTCTTGGTGGCAAGTTCTTATCCAACTTAAAAAAACACAGAGAAAAGCAATACTTTTTGGCAAGCAGTGAAGCATTCGATTTTGTTGCAAAAGATTATGCAGACGAACAAATAAAAACATTTTAAATCCACTTAAAACAAGTGGATTTTTTTAATATGCTATGGCTTTGAAGTTCAAAATGTTTTAAACAAATTAAATATTCGACAAAACATGTGGTTTTTCTTAAAATAAAACACGTAATTTTTATTAAACTAAATATTGTTAAGACGTCGATTTTGTTTGACAAAATTCTGCATTTTTTATACAATAAATTTGACTTATAATTAAGTAGGAGACAATATGAAAACATTAAAAAAATATTTTAAAGTAATTTTGTGTTTTATGGCATTTGCACTTGCAAGTTTTGCTTTTGCATTCAGCCCTATTTCACCTGTTTACGCAACATCTGCCGAATTGGCAAGCATTTTGCTTAAACAAGTTCCAACAAAAGTTGCAAAAGGAGAAGATTTAAAAATCAACTTACCAGTTGGCCACGACCTTGTTGTTATTGAGCCAACAGGCAAAAAACACGTTCTTAGTGAAGATACAGAGAATGAATATTTCTCAGTTTCTGGTTCTGTTGTAACAGTTGCAAAAGAAAAACTTGTTGGTTCAACAAATCCATACAGGGTTTATTTTGTAAAAAACGGCAACTATACAAGAGAATATAGAGTGTTTGTGGAAGTTGAAAATTCAACCTTGAAATTGGTTGAAAATGACGGCCTTAAAGTTTTGCTTCCTGCAAAAATGGCAAAGAGTGCTGATAAAAAGTACAATTTACCAAAAACTGCACTTATTGATGACGAAACGCCAGAAGTTGCAGTTACAGTTTCTTTGTATAAGGACGACCAATTTGTTGTTTCATACAAACTTGGCGAAGAACCAGAATCAAACGAATATGTTGCAGACAACAAGTTTAGTCCAAAAGACGAAGGTGCTTACACACTTGTTTATTCAGCAAGCAACTGCAACACAGTAAAATATTCATTTACAGTTGAAGAAGGTTATGTTGCTCCAGCAAAAGAAGACATTACTTTTGAAACACCAACCGTTTCTGGCATCGAATTGGGCAAAAAGGGTATTACACTTAACTCACTTAAGATTACAGATAAAAACGGAAATGATGTTGCTTACAATTTAACCAAACTTACAATTGAAAAAGACGGTTCACAAATCAAAAAAGAACTTCTTAACAATACCTACGTGTTTGATATGACAACAGAATTCTTTGGAGTTGATGATTACTCAAGCATGACAGGTCTTTACAAATTTACATTTGAAGTTAAAGATGTTTACGACAACACACTAACAAAAACTGTTGAAGTTAAGAATGTAACAGCAAGCAAAGTCCCAACAGTTTACATGGCTTATGACTACGACAAAACAACTGAAAGGGCAAATATTAACACCCATGCAGATGTAGATTTAAAAGATAGTGTTGGTTATAAGGAACTTATTTTGCCAGCAGTTTATGCAGAAGATTATGTTTCTGCTCCTGATGAAATTTCTTATTTACGTTACTTATCTGACCCAAACGATAACAGCAAAAGATATTATGTAGATAACTTGGTTTGGTATGGTGGCGAATTGTGTGAAATTGAGTATAATAAAGGTACAAAAACATTCAGAAACACCAAAAAACCAGAAGATCCAAATAATTACTATGGTAACTTTGCATTAGTAACAAAATCAGGCGAAGACTATTTAACAGAATCAGGCGACCCAAGAAAATCTCAAGAAATGAAGTTTGCAGAAGAATATAATGATGACTATGTTAAAAACTTCTGTGGCGACGACAAGGGAGTATATGATGTTCATTATTATGCCTATTCCAAAGTTGTAAACACAAGGTCTGGTCATTATGATGCAACAATCAAAGTTGAAGCAACTGCAGCACGTGCAAGGACACACGATTCAATTCCACAAGTTGAAATAACAAATGTAATTGACCGTTCAAGCATAGAAGCAGGTTCAGAATTGAAAGTTAATGTTGTTGCAACAGACGGTGAAAAGAATGTAAAAACTTCAGTTTACTATGCAAAATATTCAGACATTACCAACATTAAAACAAATGTTAAAACCTTGGCAAACACTGCTTTGCAATCAGCATTGGGTGATTACGAAAAAGAAGAAAGTGAAGTTAAATATACAAAGAGTTTTGGCAAGAGCAATATTCTTGATTCCACAGCATTTAAAAATGCTTTTACAAACTTTGTTCCTGCAGACAACAATTTAGATGCAGAAGACAGTTACAATGTGGCAAAACTTGGTGAAGATAGCGATGCAGGTTATTATGTGGTTGTTGCTTTGTCAATAAACGATGATAATGACCTTGGCATTTCATTAAAAGTTTTAAAAATTAAAGACATGTCAGATGAAACTGCTCCAACAGTAGATGATGATGGTTGGGATAACGAAAAAGTTGTTGCTCAACAAGAAGTTGTTGGTTTGCCAACAGTAACATTTGCAGATGGAAAAGATGATGATTTATCCTTATCCGTAGCATATTATGTTGTAAAAGATGGCGAAGATTTCAATTATAAATATTTTGCTCCAAACGCATATCACTGTGCTGAAAACAAAATTAGTAATGTAAAAATTAATGCAGACGTTGCAGGTAAATACTATGTTGTTTACACAGCAACTGACGATGCTGGCAACAGCACAACAGTGTTCTATACCTTTGAAGCAAAACAAACAGGCAACCCAATTTTAACGGTTGGTGCAACAGGTGAAGGATTAACAAAATCTGGCAACACATTAACAGGTAATTTAACACCAAGTGGTTTGACAGTTAACTTTGATGTTGAAATGTGGTCTGCCGATGGCAAGCATGAGTATACACGTGATGCAGATGGTGATGAAACAGTTGAGTCACGTAGTATAGATTACGTAATTAATGCAAATGGTGTTGATTATGACTATAATGGTGGAAACAGTTTCACATTCAAGTCAGAAGGCAAAGTAACAATAACATTCAATGGTGAAGTTAAATATAAGATTGGTGGCGTCACTTATGAACGCAAAGCAATAAGTAAAACATTTACAGTTGACGTAAAACTTCCAACACTTGTTTGGGAAAATGAAAGCAAATTGAATGACCTTGAAACAGGTGCAAAGAAAGGTAACCCAATTGAATTGCCAGTTTTGGTTGCAACGCAAGGTGCTTATGGTGTTACAACAGATATCAAAGTTGAATACATCAAAGGCACTGAAAAGAAAGATGTAACAAAAGAAGTTTTAGTAGATTACACCTTTACACCAAATGAAGAAGAAGGAAGATATGTTGTAACATATACAGCAACATCAGACAAAGGTTCAACAATCACAGCATCTCACACATTTAAAGTGGGCGACACATACAAACCTACATTTACAGTATCTGGTGATGACAACCTTAAAAAAGACATTAGTTTGGTAACTGACGGCACAATTAAATACAAAGTAACTGTAAACAGAAGCGAAAAGAAGTTTAAAGTTACAGTTGATGGTAAAGAATATTCACTTGACATCAAAATTAAAGACAGAAACAAAGACGGTGTTGAAGGCGATATGGCTTGGACCGATTTAAAATTTGAACTTTTAAAAGACGGTAGTGCTGTTTCTGGCAGTGGAAGTAATAATGAAAAAAGTTATGAACTTACATCAACAGGCGCTTACACTTTAAGAATTTACATCGCTGATGCAAATGCAAACGAAGGCGAATACAAAATTTCATTTAATGTTGTAAACGCAAGTGAACCAAGCACAAAAACAGATTTGGCATTGGGAATTGTTCTTATTGTTCTTTCTGTAGTTGTTCTTGCTGGTGCAATTGTCTTCTTCATCTTCGCAGGAAGAAAAGGTGGCAAAGGTAAAGGCAAAAAGGACAAAAACGTTGAAGACAATTCAAACAATGAAAACAACAACGATGCAAAGTCAGGTGACGTTGAATAATAAAAAAGACTAGCAAATGCTAGTCTTTTTTGTTGCTATTTTAACTTGCGTTTTAATTTTGCAAGTTCTTCTCTTAAACGTATTGCCGTTTCAAAATCCAACCTTGATGCTGCTTCATTCATCATGCCTTTGGTCTGTTCAATTTTCTTTGTTAGTTCTTGTTTTGTAAGTTTTTCTTCTTCCACACCAAGACTGATTTTTAGTGTATCAATAACTGCTTTTTTGATTGTTTTTGGCTTTACATTATGCGTTTTATTATAATTTGCCTGAATTTCACGCCTACGGTTTGTTTCTTCTATTGCAACTTTCATGCTGTCTGTCATTTTATCTGCGTACATTATAACCTTGCTTTCGCTGTTACGGGCTGCACGGCCAATGGTTTGAATGAGTGAAGTGGAAGAACGTAAAAACCCTTCTTTGTCTGCATCCAAAATGGCAACAAGTGTAACTTCTGGCAAATCCAAACCTTCACGCAATAAGTTTATGCCAACAAGCACGTCAAATTCGTCCGAACGTAATTCGTTGATTATTTTTACACGTTCTAACGTGTCAATATCGCTGTGCAAGTATTTAACACGCACACCATTTTCGCCAAGGTAGTTGCACAAGTTTTCTGCCATTTTTTTGGTTAATGTTGTTACTAGCACTTTGCCTTTGTTTGTAACTTGTTTGTTAATTTCATCAAACAAATCATCAACTTGACCATTGCTTGGGCGAACTTCAACAACAGGGTCCAAAAGGTAAGTTGGTCTTATAATTTGTTCAACAACATTACCAGATTTACTTAATTCATAATCATTTGGAGTTGCAGAAACGTAAATTGCTTGTCCAATTCTGTTGTTAAATTCTTCAAAATTGAGTGGCCTGTTATCATAAGCACTTGGCAAACGGAAACCGTATTCCACCAAACTTGTTTTACGTGCTTTGTCTCCATTGTACATGCCACGCACTTGTGGAAGAGTTATGTGACTTTCGTCCACAAACAGCAAAAATCCTTTTGGGAAATAATCTAAAAGGGTGTAAGGTGGTTCGCCTGCTTTTCTTCCGTCAAAATATCTGGAATAGTTTTCTATGCCAGAGCAGTAGCCCATTTCTTGCATCATTTCAATATCATAATTTGTACGTTCACGTATGCGTTGAGCTTCAATATATTTGCCTTGTGCAGTAAATTCTTCTTCACGTTTTTTTGCATCTTGTCTTATTGATTCCAAGGCTTCGTTTAAGTGCTCTCGGCTTACGGCATAGTGTGTTGCAGGGAAGATTGAAATATGTTTGAGCCTTGTGATTATTTTGCCACTTACGGCTTCAAATTCACTAATATTTTCAATTTCATCATAGCCTATGATGGTATCTTTAAAATTACCTATTTTTGTCATAAGATAAGATATTGTATCATTAAACGTTTGGTCGAATTCTTCATCTGGCACATATAACTTATAACGCCTAATGATAGATTCAATCATTTTTGTTAATGCTGGATATAATATCTGATTAAAAATTTGTTCACGTTTTAAGGTATTTGTTTCAGCAATATATTGTATTATTGCTTGCTCCTCTGTCTCATAAAAATAACCTTTCTTTTCTTTTGGTTTTCTTCCTCTTTTTGCCATTTTTGCTGCGCTATTTTTCCGCTGCAAAACATTTTACCTACATAATTACTATGTACTTTCGTTAATATTACTTTATAAAAAAGCCTTACCTATAATGTTTAAAGGGAGAGTTTAAAAAACCCTCCCATTGCATCGTTATTATTCTTCGTAGGTCTTTTTTCTATCTGATTTAAAGTAATATTCTTTCTTGGCTAACTCAATCCACCAATCGGCTTCTTTTTCGCTCATTGTCGTATTGTATATGTCCGAAACAGAGCCATCTCTACCAAGTAGGTGTTGATATCCTACCTTTGGAATTACATAAATCTTCTTATTTTGATATAATGCCCTCATTAGAAACTCGTACCAAAACGTAAGTTTCATTGAAGTTTTTAGCCCACCAACAGAAATAAAATCTTCTGTCTTAAACACACCGCCAGTTGTATTAAAGTTCATATAATCTTGTAAACAATCAAGGTCAAGATAACCAATCTCATTAGAGAATGAACTTGCCCACACGCTTTCATTTACATAACCAATAGGTCCTTTTTCTGTTTCATCAGCTAACGTAACTTCGGTCAACGGAAGATATATTGATACGTCTTCATTGGCATTTAAGTATTCATTAACGTTCTTAAACCAATTTGGAGTAAATGTATCATCAATCATATTCTTTAAAACCTGGCTCTGATCACGACCAGTTACAATCCATACTTCAATCAAATGATTTTCATCATCATCGTAAACACTACCTAATGAAGAAGAATCAAAAAGGAAGGAGTTGATGAAAGAAGTAATTTCATGTTTAGAATTTTTAAAGAAGTTCGATTTATCAGGCTTAATTTTATCATTTACACTTTGAACCTTAATATAATCAATATCA
>CALCEI010000007.1 GCA_937900575.1 uncultured Clostridia bacterium | reverse complement strand
CACGCCAGAAATTTAAAAAATACCGGGAACCTGCGTGACACAAATTCCCGGTGGCTTATGGTTAATCAGCTTTTAACAATAATATGATATTTGACCAAATGTATTTTTCCATTTTGCTTCAGCTTAATAATGCTTAAGATTCTGCGCTTTGTTCTTTCCACATCGTGCAGCATTCTTAAATCAAGCACAATTGTGCGTGGCTGCGCCTGAATGTTATTGACAGTATCACCATCAATTCCACCAACAACCACGCTTGAAATGCTTGAATCTGCAAATGTCTGATCATCAATGTTGACAAGTTTGAAATTTTCATCTGTTAGAAGTGACAAAATGTCACCACGCATTGATATATATTCAAAGTTCATCTTTATGCCCTTCCTACTGCTAAACGTACAGCTGCTGCTGTCTGTTTCTTTGCTTTATAAATTTCATATCTGCTGTGTGCCTGCGAAAAGTTATTTGTCTGATTAACAACAACGCCTGTTGATTTTTCAGCAAGTTTTTCAGCAAGTGTGTCCATCCAGCCTGTATTCTTTTCTAGCGGAATAACTGCTTCCTTACCATCTTCACCAATAATTGCCTGTGTTGCTGATGAAACAACGCCACCTTTTGCAAGGCGTGGCAGATCAACTTTGTCAACAAGTCCAACATTTACTCCAGGCAACTTGTTTGCAAGTTTGATTGCACCATTTATTAATGTAATTGCGCCATTAATTGTGTTTTCAATCATTGAAATTACACCATTAATTCCACTTTTAACGGAATCACCGATTGCTGATGCAATCTTTTCGCCTAGTCCAGTAAATTTATCCTTTATTTTTCCCCACAGATTTCCGAAAAATTCAGGAAGGCTAGAAAATACGTTTTTAATCTTTTCTTTTGCATCATCAAACTTACCCTTGAAGAATGAACCTACGCCAGAAAATACGCTTTTAATGTTTTTCCACGCGCTTGAAGCCACTGATTTTATTTTATCCCATATTGAAATCCAAAAGTTACGGAATCCATCGCACTTTTTCCAAAGCACAACAAATGCTGCAACCAATCCTGCAATTGCTGCAACAACAATCCCTATCGGATTTAATCCCATAACGAAATTCAATGCAGCCTGTGCCAGTGTCATTCCTTCCATTGCCTTTGTTACTGATGTAATTATTCCAACAACTTTGAAAGTCAGGAATGCTGCACCAATACCTGCAATGCCTGCTTCAATAGTGCCTGCATTATCCTTAACCCATCCAAATCCTTCTTCAAGTTTTGGTAAACCATTATCAATAAACCACTGAATTGCTTTTGTTTTCAGTTCTGTAAACTGCGTTGTCAAAGGCTCAATGGCTTCGCCAAGTTCTGCCTGTGCATCTGCGAATTCTGAAGCAGCATCCCTTGCTTCCATTACGCTTTTGTTGTTCTCTTTGTATTTGTCAGCTGCATCTGAATATGTGTCATTAAGCGTTTCTGTAATCAACTTTGCACGTTCTGTTTCATTTGAGCATTCCGCAAGTTTTGAATTAAAATCATCTTCACTTATTCCTGCCCAGTTCAGCGCATCTGCAAGCACGCCTGTAACTTTTCCAACTTTGGCTGTTTCATTTGATGCTTCTGTAAGTCCTTCAATTGGCAGTGAATCGCCAAACGTACCCCAAACGCCTGTCATTATATTTGTCCATTTTGCCATATCCTTTTCAGTGTCAACGAATTTTGCAAGATGGTTAACAGCTTCAACTGATCTATCTTCTTCACCTAGTACAGCATATAAATCCTTGTATGATTTTGTTGCAACTTTTGTGGATTTTCCAGCTGATTCAAACGCTGTTTCAAGTTTTCCCATATCTTCACGATATTCACGCGTTTCTTCAGCAAGCCCTGCAATAGAAGAAATTGCATCTTTTGCTGCGCCTGCAAGTGCAGATAATCCGCGCCCTATGAATTCAGCAGCTGCACCCTTTGCAACTGTGAAGCCTTTGCCTGCATCTTTCGCTGCATCGCCAACATCGTCAAGCGCATCTTCTGCATCACCGCTGGATGATCTTAATTCATCAAGTGCATCATCCATTTTGGATAAATCTTTTTTAGTGCCATTAATGGCTGCCTGTTGATTGTTGATTTTGGTTCTTAATTCAACAGCTGCCTTGCTCATATCATCTTCAGCATATCCAGCTTCCTGCATCTGCTTCTTGTAAGCATCAAGCACAGCTTCCTGAATCTTTAAAGTGCTGTTCAATTCTTTCTTTTTAGCAATTAATCCATCTTCACTTTTGCGCCAATCATCCATTCCAGCTGCTGCTGCCTTGAATTCTGATTTTGATTCTTTTATTAATCTGTTCGCCTGTGCAAGTCCAGCCTTTAAATCTGATACATCAATGGAAAATGATGCACCAAGCCTTTCACCGCCAGCCATATTGCTCACCTACCTTTTATTAAAACCAACCACCTGTGGCTGTTTTATCATTCACGCGTATGCGTTCTTCTTTTCCAAATGTACGCCTTTCAACTGGTTCGCTTTCTTCAACGTCACCTTTTTCAATGAAGTAATTAATCATCATAATCACATCATCTTTATCTTGATGAAGAACATCAAAAGGTGACAAATTAAACGCCTTTGCAACTTCAACTGTGAAATCCATTAATTCAAAGAATAAACTTTTAGGCTGAAAGTCAGCACCTTCAGCCTTTACACGTTTTTTCCCTTTCCGCCTTTAATGTTCTGTCCGCCTGAAACTATCTGTGCAAAGGTGTTCATTACATCTTCCCCATCTGCCATCAGTAAATGTTCATCTGTTAATCCTTTGAATACTTCTTTCAAAATATCACCAACAGCATTAAACTGTTCAACAGCTGGCTTTCCTTTTATTGTTGTTTCCATTTCAGCTGCTTTGATGTATACTGCCCACGCAACGTGATTAGTTGCGTATGTTTTTATAATTTCATCGTTTTCACCATAAATCGGTAATTCGTATTTTGCCATTTTAAAATCCTCTTTTTCTTTCTGTTTTTAGGCTGTTGCAACAGCCTGCAAGCGATTTAAAAACAAATGTTGATACATAATGCGTTAAACCGCTTGAAAGGCTGAAATTGTCTTTTTTTTATGCAGTAAATGTTGTATCAGGTGTTGAAACCTGTGCAAACCATTTATCTTCTGTGCAGTTTGCTGGAAGATTTGAAGCGCGAACATATGCAGCCTTTGCTGAACCATCTTCACCGCTTCCCTTTCCATTTTCAAATTCGTGTTCAGTGTAGATTCCTGCAAATTCTAATGACATATTATTTGAATCCGTGCCATCATTCTTTGTTGCTGCTGTTTCTTCAGGAATGCTGAAAGTTCCCTTGTAACGCCATACGTATCTTTCATCTTCACCTTCACCAACTTCGCCAAGCACATATCCAACTGCAAAATACTTCTGCACTCTTTCAGATTCAATGAACATCTTCAATGTACTGTCATAAGTTCTTCCAGTGATTTCTGCAAGCGTTGCATCATCAGGAACAGCTATTGTAAATGTAACAGTATCTGCACCTTCTGAATCAATGATAATCATTGCCTTATTATCGTAATATTTTGCTTCGCTTGATGTTTCAACAGATTTGCTGATTTCTGCAACTGGTGCAAGTGATTTTACAGTTCCAGTAACATAACCATCACCAGTGCCACTTCCATTGTTGTCCTTCGTAACTTCTGCATAAACTAACCTTTTGCATCCACGAAACTCAACTGCCATTTTTTTACCTCACTTTCTTTTTAATTAATTATTTCTTCCGTTATAACGAATTCCATCACC
>CALCEI010000006.1 GCA_937900575.1 uncultured Clostridia bacterium | reverse complement strand
ATTCTTTTAGTGATTTATGTTCGCCCAACACGTAAGCATCAAGTTCCTCACCTTACTCATCATATAGTATGTATAACATACGCAAAATTAAAAGTCAATAGTTTTGCTTAAAATAAGCATATAAAAGCATTAAAAATAAAAAATTTTTAAGCATAAAATTAATTTGACAAAAATTTTTATATTGTTTAAACTTGTTCCATATTAAAAAAATAAGGAGTATAAAATGGAAAATAAAATTACGTCTTCATTATTAATTGGAGCATTGGCAGTTCCAATAATGTGTTCCGGATTTTTTGCCGGTTGCACTTCAAATGTGCTTAGTACAACAAGTGATAATTATGATATTTTGCCACTTATAAACGAAACACAAACAACAGATTATTCCAATGCTGACAATTGGATGTTTAAAGAAATAAACAAGGGCAAGGATGTTGATTTGTTATATTTTTACCCAACAGTAACACAAAAAGCACCAGAAGGAAAGGCTGTTAGCCCAATCACAAATGATATGAGATTGGCAGCAAATTATGCTTTTGCAGAAACTGGTTCTGCTTTTGAATCCTACACAAACGTTTTTGCACCATATTATTCACAAGCGCCAATTGAACCTGACATGCAAGCAGTTATTGCTTCTGGAGTTGATGTTTCAAGTTTGGATCCAAATGATTTATATTGCGATATGTTGCGCCATTCACAAGTAAGGACAGATGTTTATGCAGCACTTGATTATTATTTTGCAAATTATAACAACGGAAGGCCATTTATTCTTGCAGGGCATTCTCAAGGTTCAGCAGTTGTAAAAATCATTTTGGAAGAATATATGAGAGTTCATCCAGAATTTTATTGCAAAATGGTGGCGGCATATGTAATTGGTTTTGGTGTTCAACAATCTTATTTAAACAAAAACACTCATTTAAAATTTGCAACAGGGGAAACTGATACGGGTGTGATTGTTTCTTGGAATTTGGAAGGACCTAATCCAACACTTCCAAACATGTTAGTTTATGGCGGAACTAGTGATGA
>CALCEI010000005.1 GCA_937900575.1 uncultured Clostridia bacterium | reverse complement strand
GGAAGATAGAAAAGTAAATCGTATTCTTGACGTTAGAAACCTCAGAATTTCTTTCAAAACAAATACAGGTACAGTTAAAGCTGTACGTGATATTTCCTTTGATCTTAAAAATAGACCAGGATTTGTTTTTTATTCTGCTTCTGTAACAGTAATTGTGATTTCTGTTTCATCAGAAAGTGTTGCAGTTCCGCCAGTAACTGCGCCTTCTGTTGTTTCAAGTTCAATTGCTGTTACATATGCGCCTGTGTCACCTTTTTCGCCTGCCTGATAATGTGCTGCTATACATTCAAGCAGATCAGCAATGCTATCACCTGACGGTGTTGTTCCTGCTTCTGTGCATTTTGTTCTTAATGTTTCTAATGCCTTTGATATTCTACCCATTTTATTTCACCTCTTCATTTAACAGGCAGATTGCAGATTTTGTCCACAATCTGCCACGTTTATCAATCAATAGTTTTCAATCCGTCACGCAATTACTCTGTTGGTGCTGCCTTTGTAAGAGTAACAAGTGAAGTTTTATCAACAACCTTACCGTCATATGCGCCAACTGCCTTTGTTCTATGATCTTCGTTATCCCAATCAACCTTGTGCTGGATTCCAAGATCATAGTTGTTGTTCAGGATGTAATCAGCGAAATCAAAGATGAATGCAAATAATGTATCTGCTTCAACTGTGTCAGCATAGTTGCCAAGATGTGAACCTGTCTGCGGAACATAAAGAATTACATCCCTGCCAAGTAACATTCTTTCAGGCTTTCCGTCAATGCCATAATTGATTCTAGCAATTGGCTGTCCGCCATCATCTGTCATTCCGATAAACTTCATAAATGTTTTCTTTGTCATACACCATTTAGCACCAGCTTCCTTTTCAGCAGGAATTGCTGCTTCTGCATCACAAAGAAGTTCATATGAAAGTTCATCAGCTGCTGCAACTGTAATTGCCTGTCCTGAAACTGGTGATGCAGCAAGAATTCCTGTTGGCATTCCGTAACCATCGCCATCAACAATTGCAAATTCAATTGCCCTTAACATTGCCATAGAAACATTCTTAACAAATAATGCTTCAAATGATGAAAGTGCCATTGTTGCAACTTCTTCGGTCATAGCAACTTCACATCTTAACTTGAAGTGTGTGAATGAAATAGCTGTATCTAATGTAACGCCCTTCTGAACAGTTGAACCATTTCCTTCGCCTGAAGTTGACTGCTCTGGTGTTGTAGTATTTCTTCCAACCCAAGTTGCAACTGGCTTTGTTGCTTCAACAGGGATTGTCTGTCCAACTGGATAAGCTGTCTTTGTAACAAGTTCATAGATTGTGCCAAGTGATTCAATCTTTTCCATAATCTGATTTAACAGATTTTCAGGGATTACTGTTCCAACATTATCACCTGTTGTGGTGTTTCCTGCTGCTGCTCTTAATTCTTTTCTATCGCCTGTTGCAATAAACTTCTTGAATGCCATTCTTGCTTCAAGATCAGCACCCTGTGCAGGCATTCCGTTTCTCATTGTCATTGCGCCAATTGGATTAAACATTGATCTGCCTTCACCGCCTTCACCGCCTTCACCGCCTTCGCCGCCTTCTGCTGGTTCATCAATAGCTTCTAACTGTGCCTTTGCATCTGCAAGTTCTGCAAGCACTGCTTCAAGCGTATCGCCAAGTGATCTTACTTCGTTTACATCTTCTGATGCTTTGATTTTCTTTCTTAAATTTGCAGCCTGATCTTCCTTTTTCTTAATAAGATTCATTAAATACTTCTTCATTGTTTTTTTACCTTCTTTCTTTTTAGTAAATATACTTATACTTTAACTTCAGCAGTTCCAATTCTGCCTTTTCATCTGCAACTGTGTCCGCAGCTGCTTTGCGCTGTGTTCGTGCCTTGTCCAGTACACTTTTAGCAGTTTCCGCTGCATCATTATCACGCGCATTTATACTTGTAGCATCATAGGCAGGAAAATTCACTGCTGATACTTCAATAACTGGATCAATTCTTGTAATGAATCGCTTTGGATAATCTGAATCAATATCTTCCCAGCGTTCATCTGCTACGCCAAACATAAATGACATTGCATTGATCACACCATCTTCAACTGCAAGGCATAAATCGTTTGCATCTGTTCTTTTTCTGTTTGGGCGTGCAAGCATTTTTACATTTGCATCATCAATATGTAATTCCAAGCCACCTAATTTATCAAGTGGAATTATTGATCTTGCAATCGCTTTTTCATCAATGTTGTGATTCCAAAAAAATCTTACATCCTTCAAAACATCTTCTGAAATCGCGCCCTTTACAATTGTTTCTTCAAACATTCCGCATATATCTGTTGGCGTATCGAATACAATTGGCACACCTTCAAGCAATCCTGTACTTTCATCCGCCCTGAATTCTGCTGGATAATTTCTTTTAATCAGTTCCGTTTTCATTATTATCACCTTCTTCATTATTTCCCTGCTGCTGGATGTTATTGTTGTTTTCATCCAGTAAATTATTGTATCCTTGTGAAATCACCTGCCCCATTCCATCATGCAATGGTTCAAACCCAAATAATTCACGGAATTCATCTTTCAGAAGTGATCCTGAAGGCATTGCAATTTGTGCAAAGGCAATTTTGTTTTCCATTGACATAAAATTAATGTCTTTTGGATATAAAACAATTTCGTTTCCAAATGATTCTTCACGTTCTGAAAATACTGCTTTTGAAATTGCCTGTCCTAACGCAATAATATCTGCTTCCAATGCGTGTTCATAGAATGCTTCTTTCTGCTGCTTTGTGTAATCGCCTTTCAGAATAGCAAGTGAAACGCCTGTGTTCATCAGAACAGAATCGTAAAAGAATTTTAGCGTTTCTGCATCCACAAGTTTTATATCGTGTGGTATGTTTGTAAATTCTGTGGACATATCTGTGAAAAGAATTCCGCTTTGATTGTTTTTTAAATCCGCTTCAAATTTTTCTCTTTCTGCAATCCTTTTTTCATCATCCATATATGTGTTAATCTTCATCACGCCATTGATGGTGCAGGAAACTTCCAATGCTTTTGCAATGCTTTGCGTTAATTTGTCATATCGCTTCAGCATCTGCAAAAGTCCTGCGTTATCATCGCCACCAAACATTCCACCACCAAAATAATCATTCACACCGTAATCTTTCCGCCAATGAATTACGCTGTTAGCTGGTAACGTGGTTTTATATCCATTTGAAAATACCATTTCAATGAACAGATCACCTTTATCATTTGAAAGATATGTTACAGATGCAGGTTTCAATGGATACAATCCTGTGTATATCTTCTTTCCGCCATTTGAAATGTAATACTGCGGATATATAAACACATTTTTATTCAGTTCAAGCAACACAGTGATCTTTCCAAGAAAGTCCGCTGTTGTCATAAACTCATTTGGTCGCTTCAGAACCTTTGCAATGCTGCTGTCATTAATAAGTTTCACGCCTTCAGCATCATTTGAAACGTGCTTTGGCTTTAACTTCCTGAATTCATTTGCCTTGCATCGTATTGCTGCAACAATAATGTCTGAAGCATACACGCTTTCACCAAAAGGTGAATAGAAAGGAATGTTGCCACCCATCGTTGGCGCATATTTTAATCCGCTTTTATCTTCTTTCTTTTTCAGAAAGTCCAATAAACCCATATTATATTTCACCTCACTTTATCAAGCGCATATATTCTGCATTAAACTTCATCAGCGTTGCATATAAAATTATGAATACAATAGCACCATCAATTCTTTTGTTCGCGCTTGCTTTTTTACAACTATAATTTTCGTGTCCGTCAATAAAGCAACAGGCGTTTCCTATACACCATTCATCAACAGGATTGTTCCCAAAATTTATTATGTGTTTTTCAAAATCTTTTTCTAGCCACTTCATTGGCGTTGACATCAGCTTCTGATTTATTGCTTCACGCATTTCAGGCGAAACTTCATCAATTGTTTTTTCAAATTCTCGCGCATATGCCTTATCATATCCGCATTTGAAAACTGTAATCCCAAATTTTCTTTTTAATTCCACGATATATGCAGTAATTGCTGTAAGATCAATGATGCTTCCTGCCTGTATCGTAATGAATCCCTGCTGCGCCCATTCCTGATATTTTGCGCCTGCTGCCTTATCCGCAGAATCGTGCAGCTTGCTTTCAGGAATCCAATAATGGCTGAATATATATTTAGTTGGATCGTTTGGTTTCATAAACAGCAGTTTCAGATTTGTTAAATCTGTTGTTTGTGAGCAATCCAATCCAGCCAGCGCATAACATCCTCTGAAATCTTCAAGGCTTTTAATTTCCTGAACATACGTGAAATCTTCTGATCTCAACCACGCCTGTGCTGAATTTTGCTTGATGTTGAAATCCTTACAAAGTAAATGCAATCTTGCTTCTTTGTCAGTTCTTGCAATTTCCACATCCCTGCGCAACTTTGAAATCTTCTTTACACCGTAACGCAATGAAGGATTTGATTTTTCCCAGCTTGATTCATCTAGCCATATTTCTTGTTCGCTGTCCTGTTCATACAGGAAAGGCAGAAAATGCACATCATCAATTTCGCCATCAATAATCTGCTTTGCACGCGCAATTTTCTTATCAAGGTAACAGCCATCACGCGAAAAACCTTGCGTTGTACAGTTTATAAATAGCGGTTCATCTTTGGTTGACATTCCACGCCAGCACGCTTCAGCAATTTCGCAGTTTCCGTTTTCTTCGTCCACATCGTGGCTTTCATCCTGATATGTTTTGGTGTAATTGCCACCATCTTTATTCTGCGTTTTACTGCTCATTCTTGAAATTAGAATGTTCTTTCTGTCATTTCTTATTTCAGTAAGGTTTTGGCTTGTAATTGCCTTTTTAGGATCAAGGCGTTGGCGCATTCCTGCAACTTCACGCCAAATCAAACGCGCCTGTTTATCGTCATTGGATGCACAGCAGATTTCAGCACCACCAGCACCAATAAATAAATCAGTATTTCCATCAGCTGCAAGCATTGTTGATTTTCCATTCTTTCTTGCTATTTCAAGCAGTGCTTCAACAAATCTTCTGTAACCTGTATCAGCCATCTTGAATGAATACAACGCTTCAAAGAATGCAAGCTGCCACGCCATCAGTTCAACAGGCTTTCCAAAATACGGATGCTTTGATTGTAAACACAGGCTTTGCATAAATCTTATGCGCTTATGTGCTTCTGTTGTGTCATACACAAATCTTGAATCGTTCATATCTTCAATTAAGTTTTCAATTTCCTTGCGTATCCAGTAACCAACAACCACATCGCCATTCCTGATCAAGTCATTGTATTGTTCCAAGTATGTTGTTTTAGCCATCTAAATCAAACCTTTTAGCAAATCGTATTTCTGATGTATGTTTACATTCACCGCAGTTTGTTTTGGCGCATTCTGTGTTTCTTTCTGCATCGCATTCATAAAGAATGTCAACACTTGCGCCATTCTCATACTGCTGAAATAAATATTCTGCTTTAATCTTGTAATTTTTCATTTCCATCACCTGCGCTTATTTCACATCCGCACGCTGCATAACCTGCTAAATCAATAAATGAATCAGCCTTGAAATTGTCATTCTTAATTCTTGCTATCTTTAGCAGTGCCATCATCATCGCAACATCCTTTGGAGTAATTTCTGTTCCAAGATATACTGCCCATAAATCTGCAATGATTTTGAAATTATCTTCAGGCGTGCCATACTGCTTTTCACGTTCTCCGCAAACAACCGCCTGCGCCCTTTCCAAACATTCCGTTCTAGTCATTTCTTATTTGCCTTTCTATTCAAATTCACTTAACTTTGCCAGCAGTTCATCCGCTGCGCTATTTTCCACACTGTTAATAATTCGCAATAACGTGTTGCGCTTCGCATCAACAATCTGTGAATAGTCTTTTATCAATTTTCCAGCTGCTGTGGTTCTTTGCATTTCAGGATTCCTTTTGGAAACCTGTATCAATGGCAGCTTCTTTAATTCTGCGATCTGATTCTTGAAGTAAACGTATTCTTCAATCGTATCGTTTGCAAATTGTCTTTTATCTTCATCAATTAATTCAAAATATGCTTATCCGTACTTTGATATAAGAAAATTAAATGAACAGAAAAAAAGCCTGAACATTCAAAATATGCTTTTAGCTGTCCTGTTTCTGTCATTTCTGCACCTTTCTTTTTTTATCTTTTTTCAAGTTTTCCAAAAGGTCTAAAAAAAAATTCTGATGGTCAAAACTTCTTGGAAAATCTGAAAAATTTGAAACAAATCTGAAGATTGTTCAAATTGCAAATTACGACAGATGATTTATTAAATTTGTATGAATTAGATAAAAAGATTTCAATCTTATTCTCTTGGGAGATGATCAGGCAACACAAATGGGCATGGATGTTAAGATATTCAA
>CALCEI010000004.1 GCA_937900575.1 uncultured Clostridia bacterium | reverse complement strand
TTCTCAAAAGTTTTAATTGTAATGTAAAAAGCATTTTATTGTGTATTTGATAGGTGTTTTTGGTGTTGTTTTTTATTTGATAATCAAATAAAGCAACTGGTTTCATTGTTGGATGGAATTCATTTCTGTTTGGTTTATCAAAATCAAACACCGTAGTTTGCTTTCTGTCTGATGCCCATAAATGTCCAGCTCCATCTTTCCATCCGTAAAGACAAGGTTCGTGATTCCATTGATAATCCTGCCTGCCCATAACTAATGAACTTTTTCTCCATATCAATTGCTGCCTTGTTTCAAGTCCACACTCTTTTAACGCAGATTCAAAATTTATGTGTTCTTTTGATGCATACCACACATAGAAACAAGCACCAGCTTTCATTTGTGCATATGCATTTGTGAATGCGTTCACTAAAAACTTTTTAAACTCTGCATCCTCCATTTTGTCATTTTGAATAACCAATCCGTCAGTGCGTCTTTTTCTTCTTTTTGCTTCTTCTACACTTTCCATTCCAAGTGAAACGTTGTATGGTGGATCTGTTAATAACAAATCTGCCAAATGTCCACCCATTAACTTTTCAACGCATTGCTTGTCAGTGCTGTCACCGCACATCAATCTGTGCCTTCCAAGCTGCCATATATCGCCCAGCTTTGCAACTGGTTCTGATTCTTCATCTACTTCAGGAACATCATCTTCAATGATTTCTGTATCATCATCCTTATCTTCTAATAAATCATCAAATCCAAACTGCTCCATATCCATTTCAATTTCTGCAAGTTCGCTTTCCAGCAGTTCGAAATCCCATTCAGCAAGTTCTGCTGTTTTGTTATCTGCAACCCTGAATGCCTTTACCTGTTCAGGCGTTAAATCATCCGCCACAATGCAAGGCACAACATCTAATCCAAGTTTCTTTGCTGCCAGCAACCTTGTATGTCCTGCAATAATAACATTATCGCTGTCAATCACAATCGGCACTTTAAAACCGAATTCTTTTATACTAGCTGCAACTGCATCCACAGCGTTTGCGTTATCGCGTGGATTATTTGCATATGGTTTTAATTCATCAATCTTTAATTCTAAAATAGTCATTTTTTACACCTCATTTCCCCAGCAATCCCAGCCTTCAAAACTTTCACGTGCAAACAATTCAATGCGTGGTGCATAACTCACAACTTCAATCATTTCACGCATCTTTTGTGGCTTTGTGCTGTGTGTTGTCTTTGGTTCAAAAAAACCTGTTTGTCCTTGTTGCCGCTTTCCATTTATAATTTTATACGGAAGGCGTTTTTTTGTTGTTGCAAATATACAATGTTCTGTTATTCCCCTATAATATTGCCCTAGTCCAATTCTGTCTTTTGTCCAAGTAATCAATGTTATATATTCAAATCCCCATTGTTTTAATAATTCAAGTGATTTTTCAAGGAAATTGTTTGTTGTCCACATATACAAATGGCATCCTTGTTCTGATGCAAGTTGTTTTATTGGAAGTTTTGCGATTTCTTTAATTGACATTAAATCATAATGTCTATCAGCACCGCGTTTTATTTTTCCACCGCCTTTTTCTTCCCACGGTGGATCAAGATATATTGTTTTGTATTTTTTATCTGTTGAATATATATCAACTTTCATTTTTCAATCCTTTCTGTATAACCAGCAATAACCTATAATCAAAATCAATAAAAGCACACCAGCTGCAACATATTTATTAATTATCATTCTGATTTCCTTTCTGCTGCTTTACTGCTTCCAGTTCACGCTGGATTTCTGCCTTTAAAACTTCAACTGTTGCCCTTGTTGACATTTCGCTTTCACGCAGCAGTTCTTCTTTTGTGCTTTTCATTTCCGCCATCAAATCTTCTTTTGTTGTCCTCAAATCCTGCTTCTGATCAAGTGTTGTTTGCTTTGAAGCATTGCCAGTCGCAACCGACACAAAAATATAAGTGAATGCCGTTTGCGCCAGCAATGCCCAAATTTCTAATTGTGACAGTTTTCTTCACTCCAATCTAAAGCCTGTCCGCAGTTTTTGCAGTAATTGTCGTATGCGTCAACCCAACGTCACCAAGCGGTTATGTACTTGATTCGCAAATGCTTTGCGATACTTTGTCGAAAGCCATACAGTTGCCGGTTTACGATTTGATTAGACAATTTGACTGATTGACGATTAGACCATTTTGACCTCAACCCTCAACCCTCAACCCTAATCGAACTTACTTTGCAGGCATCCCGCGTCGGCTCTTGCTGAACGCGAAGCCCCCTCTAAGTCGAACTGCAAATCTCCAATCGCGTATGACGGATTCCCAAAGCCTATCGCCGGCGAGAGGCTGTCGGGGTGGAGGTCGCCGAG
>CALCEI010000003.1 GCA_937900575.1 uncultured Clostridia bacterium | reverse complement strand
AAAGTAAAGTCAGTGCCGTTCTTCGGCTCAACTTTCTTTGCCTTTCCGTTTGCGTAATAGATAACTGCCATAATGTTTTGTTGTTTGTGCCGACAAATATAAGTCAATTTTCCGAGATATGCAAATTTTTGTGCAGTTATGTGAAAGAAAATTGCAAGATAGGCGGTAGAATATAGTGTGAACGATTTGCTGACGTCAGCAAAATAATACTACCTCGTGTATCGGTGTATCGGTGTATCGGATGCGATACAAGCAATACAAACCGATACAAAAAAAGCAGGGAAAATCCCTGCCTTTGTCAATTAGTGTCAAAAATGCTATTTCTCAATTACGACATAATCCGTTCCAATAATATCGCAGTACGGATTTTTGCTGACTACATTTACACTTCTCCGCTTGACCTTGTTCAGCGCGGGCATAATTTCGCCATCGTCGATGAGGTGGACTCCGTGCTCATCGATGATGCCCGTACACCTCTTATTATCTCCGGTCCGGTACCGAGAGACGAAGAGCAATTCTATGATGAATGGTATGATTTATGTAAAGGTATGTGCTATTCTATTAGAGATGTATTTGATGATTTAGATAGCACATATATTCTAAATAATGATGATGTTAGTGAATATGTTCCTACATTACAAATTGAATTTTGTGGGAATAATCTTGAACCTAATTTATTACTGTAAATTAAGGCACGGCCGCAGTGATAGTTAGAACAAATATATAGGAGAAATATATATGTCAAGAAGAAATGCCGCTGTAAAACGTGAAGTTTTGGCAGACCCATTGTACAACTCAGTTTTGGTTACAAAAATTGTTAACCAAGTTATGGTTGATGGCAAAAAGGGAATTGCACAATCCATTGTTTACAGTGCTATGAAAACAGCAGGTGAAAAAGTTAATGATGAACCATTAAATGTACTTACTGCTGCAATTGAAAATGTTAAACCAAAATTGGAAACAAAAGCAAGACGTGTTGGTGGTGCTACTTACCAAGTTCCTATGGAAGTTAGTGCAGACAGACAACAAACCCTTGCAATCCGTTGGTTAGTAATGTGTGCAAGAGCCCGTAACGAACGTGGTATGGAAGCAAAACTTGCCGCAGAAATCGTTGATGCATTTAACCAAGCAGGTGGTGCAATCAGAAAACGTGACGATATGCATAGACAAGCAGAAGCAAACAAAGCTTTTGCACATTATCGTTGGTAATTTAGGGGGAGAAGATGGCAAGAGAGGTTCCATTAGAGAAAATTAGAAACATCGGTATTATGGCTCACATTGATACCGGTAAAACAACAACAACCGAACGTATTTTGTTCTATACAGGTGTTAACCACAAAGTTGGTGAAGTTCACGATGGTGAAGCAACCATGGACTGGATGGCACAAGAACAAGAACGTGGTATTACAATTACATCTGCATGTACAACATGTAAATGGCAAGATTGTACAATCAACATTATTGATACCCCAGGACACGTTGACTTTACAGTTGAAGTTGAACGTTCATTAAAAGTTTTGGACGGTGCAGTTGCATTGTTCAGTGCACGTTCTGGTGTTCAAGCGCAAAGTGAAAACGTATGGCGTCAAGCATCAAAGTTTAACGTTCCACGTATGTGCTTTGTTAATAAAATGGATATCAATGATGCAAACTTCTTAAAAGTTGTTGATATGATTCGCAAAGTTTTGGGCGCAAATGCAGTTCCAATTCAATTGCCAATCGGTGCATCTGAAACATTTAGAGGTGTATGCGACCTTGTTAAAATGAAAGCATATGTGTTCTATGATGATATGGGCAAAGATGTTCGTGAAGAAGAAATTCCAGCAGACATGTTGGCACAATGTCAAGAATACAGACAAAAAATGATTGAATCTGTTGCAGAAACTGATGATGAATTGCTTGAAAAATTCTTTGCAGGTGAAGAACTTACAGTTGAAGAAATCAAACGCGGAATCAGAAAAGCAACATGTTCACTTAAAATGTTCCCAGTTTTGTGTGGAACAGCAGCAAGGAATAAAGGTATTCAAGAATTGCTTGATGCAGTTTGCGATTATATGCCTTCACCAATTGATGTTCCTGCAATTAAAGGAACACTTGCAGATGGCACAGAAGTTGAACGTAATAATAGTGACGCTGAACCATTTGCAGCTTTGGCATTTAAAATTGCCACAGACCCATATGTTGGTAGAATTACCTTCATTCGTGTTTACAGTGGTAAGTTAAGTGCTGGTTCATATGTTTTGAACGCAAGCAAAGATAAAAAAGAAAGAATCGGCCGTTTGTTGCATATGCATGCAAACAACCGTACTGATATCGACGAAGTTTTGGCAGGTGATATTTGTGCCGTTGTTGGTTTGAAAAACACAGGTACAGGTGACACATTGTGTGATGAAGATCACCCAATTAAGCTTGAAGATATGGAATTTATGAAACCAGTTATTGAACAAGCTATTGAGCCAAAAGATAAGCAAGCACAAGAAAAACTTGGCATTGCTATATCCAAACTTATGGAAGAAGACCCAACATTCAAATCTTATACAGACGAACAAACTGGTCAAACAATTATTGCCGGAATGGGCGAATTGCACCTTGACATTTTGGTAGACCGTATGAAACGTGAATTTGGTGTTGAAGTTGCTGTTGGTCAACCACAAGTTGCTTATAAAGAAACAATCCGTCGTGCTGTTGAAGCAGAAGGAAAATATATTAAGCAATCTGGTGGTCGTGGTCAATATGGCCACTGTAAAATCAAAATGGAACCATTACCAAGAGATGGTGGTTACATTTTCGAAAACACAGTTGTTGGTGGCGCAATTCCAAAAGAATTTATTCCACCAATTGATGCAGGTATCCAAGAAGCTAAGAAAGCTGGCGTTGTTGCTGGTTATGAAGCAATTGACTTTAAGGTAACCGTTTATGACGGTTCTTACCATGATGTTGACTCTTCAGAAATGGCATTTAAAATTGCTGGTTCCTTGGCATTTAAAGAAGCTATGAGAAAAGCAGACCCAGTGTTGCTTGAACCTATTATGAAGGTTGAAGTAAACGTTCCAGATGAATATCTTGGTACAGTTATGGGTGGTTTAACATCACGTCGTGGTGTGTTAACCGGAACAGAAGCAAAGTATGGTACACAAGTAATCCATGCAGAAGTTCCACTTTCTGAAATGTTTGGTTATTCAACAGACCTTCGTGGTTCAACACAAGGTCGTGGTACATTCACAATGGTTCCTGACCATTATGCTGAATGTCCAAAAAATGTATCCGATAAGATTATTGGAGACAGACAAAAGTTGTCCGAATAATTGAAAAAAGGACATAAAAAATGCTTGACTTTAAGTCAAAGTTTAAAGTAAAATATAATTAGTTATTTATAAAGGAGAAATATAAATATGGCAAAAGAAAAATTTGACAGGTCCAAAACACACGTTAATATCGGTACCATTGGCCACGTTGACCACGGTAAAACAACATTAACAGCAGCTATTAACGTATATTTGGCAAAAAAAGGTTTCAAAGCAGACTCAAAGGGTTATGCAGAAATCGATAATACCCCAGAAGAAAAGGCTCGTGGTATTACAATTAACACATCACACATCGAATACGAAACAGAAAAACGTCACTATGCACACGTTGACTGCCCAGGACACGCAGACTATGTTAAAAACATGATTACAGGTGCTGCACAAATGGACGGTGCTATCCTCGTTGTTGCATCAACAGATGGTCCAATGCCACAAACAAAAGAACACATTTTGCTTGCTCGTCAAGTTGGTGTTCCATACATTGTTGTGTTCATGAACAAAGTTGACCAAGTTGACGACCCAGAAATTTTGGATTTGGTTGAAATGGAAATCCGTGATTTGTTATCATCTTATGGTTTCCCAGGAGACACAATTCCAATTATCAAAGGTTCAGCATTAAAAGCATTGGAAGCAGCATCTGCAGGTAACACAAGTGACCCAGCATGTGCATGTATTGAAGAATTGATGAATGCAGTTGATAGCTACATTCCAGACCCAGTTCGTGATACAG
>CALCEI010000002.1 GCA_937900575.1 uncultured Clostridia bacterium | reverse complement strand
AACCAAGCCTAAAATTTCCGCCTTACCTGCAGTTATAAAAAACCAACTTGGTATTGATTTATAATCAACAAAGGCATTTCAAAATGCAGAGATAGTTTTAGAGTAAGCAAACAAGATAAAGAACTTTTATTACAATTTAAAAAAGTGCAAAATTAGTTGCACTTTTTTGTTTATTTAACAATTTGTTTTAGGTTCTCACTTGCCTTAAAACAAGGTGTTTTTCTGGCTTTTGCAACATAAGTTGCTCCAGTTTTAAAACTATACATTGCCTTTGGTTTTACATTGTTAATTTTAAACTTTCCAAAATTGGTTAAGGTTACACTTTCGCCGTTAGAAAGTGCATCTTTAATAACGTCCAAAATTGCATCCAAACACAATTTGCAATCCTTTTTTGTAAGCCCTGTTTTATCAAACACTTCATCCACACATTCACTTTTGTTCATAATTCTACCTCCAAAACAATTATTGACAGGTGAAAAATTTTTAATCATTGAACTTTGTATTTTATCATTGCAAGGTCTCGTCGTGTAAAAATTTTTGTCAAAAATAAACTACCTAAATACACTGTGCCTGCAAGTAAAAAACCAATTAACGTAACCCACACACTTGCCCCTGCATACAGTGTACCAATTAAAGTTAAAAACATAAGCACATTACACAACAACAACTTGCCCAAAAAGGAATATTCAACAAACACGCTTAAAGTGTTTTTCAAACTAAATTCATTAAGTATCATGCAAAGCGCATAGCACAAAACATTGCCTAAAGTTAATGCATAAATGTTAACCTCTGGTACTTGTAAAAACACAATTTCAAACACAAATTTAACAGCAACTGAAATAAGCAAATTTCTTACTGTGGCCATGTGTTTTTCTTGTGCCTGCAAAGCGCTTGAATATAGCTGATTTAAGGTTAAAAACACAATTCCAAAAGAAGAAATTGCAAGCAATTTATACGCCAAATTCATGCCATCAAAATTGGCAAACATAAAACGTCCGCCATAAAGTAAATCTAT
>CALCEI010000001.1 GCA_937900575.1 uncultured Clostridia bacterium | reverse complement strand
TTATCCCCTTTCAAAATGTCCGCTTTTGCCGCCGTCTTTAGACATAAGGTATATTTCACCGATAGTCATTGTTTTATCTCCTACACTTTTTTATTTCGATTTCATTTTTGTCATTATCAAGCCCGAAAATTTTTATTTCGCCCGAATCCTTCTTTACTATATTAAGCAAAGCATTGATAGTGGTAGTTTTTCCGGCACCATTCTGACCGATAAATCCCATAATACTGCCTTTCGGCACATTAAAGCCCACGTTATCAAGAGTAAAGCCGTCATATTTTTTGGTAAGATTTTTTATTTCTATTGCATTTTCATAATCATTCATTTTCTTCCCCTCCATAAATTAATTCAAGCATTTCTTTCAGCTCGTCAAGTGTGATATCACACTGTTTGGCTTTTTCACAGGTTTGAATAAGAAGTTCTTCTGTCTGACGCAAATTTTCCTCACGAAGCATTTCGGTATTCTGTCCTTTAACGAAGCTTCCCTTGCCTGTATAGGATTCAATGAATCCATCCCTTTCGAGTTCTTCGTATGCACGTTTTGTGGTTATCACGCTTATGCGGAGCTCCTGTGCAAGGATACGCATTGACGGAAGGGCGTCCCCTTCTTTGAACGTACCTTTTAGTATGAGATTCTTTATCTGCGATGAAATCTGCTGATAAATAGGCTCACCTGATGAATTGCTGATTATAATATCCATAGTTCACCTCATAATTATTGTATATATACGTTATATACATTATATCATTTATACACATTCTTGTCAATGACTTTTACAAAAAAAATAAAGCAGAGCCACACAAAGTTATAAAACCCGCTTTGTGCAGTTCTGCCAATATTGCTCCCCCAACTAAATTTTGCAGAGCAATATATTCAGCCTATTATTTCTTTATTGAAAAGCCGCATAACGTCCATTTTCAGACTTCTGTGCTGCGGCTTGGAAAGCATGGCGTCTGATTCAAGAAGCTCCTTTGCACATTTCTGTGCCTTGTTCATAAGCTCCATATTACAAGCTACATCGGCTATTTTCAGCGGCGGAAGTCCGTGCTGGGCATTACCGAAAAAGTCGCCCGGTCCACGCATTTTCAAATCTTCCTCCGATATTTTGAAGCCGTCAGAGGTTGAGGACATTATCTTCATTCTCTTTATGCATTCTTCGGTCGTGTTGTCCGTGATAAGTATGCACGAACTTTCAAACTGTCCACGTCCGACACGTCCTCTTAGCTGATGGAGCTGTGAAAGTCCGAATCTTTCGGCATTTTCTATAACCATTACCGCCGCATTCGGCACGTCCACCCCGACTTCAACTACTGTTGTACATATAAGAACCTGTATTTCGCCGTCACGGAACTGCTTCATTACCTTTTCCTTTTCAGCCGCCCTCATTTTGCCGTGAAGGAGTGCTGTGGAATAGCCTTTCAAATCGCCCTGTGCGGCATTTTCAGCGTATGACTTAACAGCAAAGAGGTCGCTTTCACTGTCCTCTATCATCGGACAGACAACATAAGCCTGCCTGCCTTCGTCAAGTCTTGCCTTAACAAAACCAAACGCTCTGTGGCGGAGTTTTCCCGTAACAGCGTAGGTCTGAACCGGCTTGCGTCCCTTCGGAAGCTGAGTTATCGCTGAAATATCGAGGTCACCGTAGATTATAAGTGCAAGCGTTCTTGGAATAGGGGTAGCCGACATGACCAGTTTATGCGGTGAATCGCCCTTTTCCGCAAGTGCGGCTCTTTGTGCCACACCGAAACGGTGCTGTTCGTCTGTGATAACCAGTCCGAGTGCCTTATATTCAACATCTTTTTGAATAATCGCATGAGTTCCGACTATCACATCTATCTCGCCAGAAGCTATTTTTTCCCGTAAAGCAGCCTTTTTCTTGGCAGTAAGTGAACCTGTCAGCAGACAAACGCTTACACCGAATGGTTCAAGGAACTCTGACAGTGTACGGAAATGCTGTGAAGCAAGTATTTCTGTAGGTGCCATAAGTGCAGACTGTATTCCGTTTTTCGCCGTAAAATAGCAAGCCGCAGCCGCGGCCGCAGTTTTTCCGCTTCCGACATCTCCCTGAAGCAAGCGGTTCATAGGCACTTCACGGCAGAGGTCACTTACAATATCGGAAACTGCATTTTTCTGTCCGTCCGTCAGTTCAAAAGGAAGTCCGCTGATAAACGGTTCAATACTTACCTCTGCATTCATTTTGTATGCGGTACTGCGTCGGCTTCGTGATTTCATAAGCGACATTCCAAGCTGTAATTTCAGAAGCTCATCAAATGCAAGCCTTTGTCTTGCTGCTTCCGAAGCGGATTCACTCTGCGGAAAATGTATATTTTTTAAGTTATTTTATTTATTCTACAAAATTATACATTGTGAATTATTTTGTTAAAAATTTTAAAATGTTATGCTTTTTTTATGGAAAATACTAACATTTTACAACAAAATGCATATACGCAGTTTAATATAAATGAAGAATTTGCTTTAAAAAAAATTATGCCTAGGGATAAAGATATAAAACAAATGGCATCTTTCTTTTGTGCTTTTTGTGACGAAACAAGGCTTAAGATTATTATTTTGCTTTGCATTAAACCACTTTGCGTTGGCGAGATTTCCAACGTGCTTAACATTAATCAAAGCACGGTTAGTCATCAACTTAAATTGCTTAAAGATGGCAACATCATTAATTGCAATAGATGTGGCAAAAATATGCTTTACTACATAAAGAACACACAACTTGAGCATGTGCTTGATGAAGCTGTGGATTGCTTAAATTAACAACAAAATTCATTTTTCATACTATGAAGTATGAAGATTGTTTGCGTTTGTGGTGGGAGTTACAAATCCTTTTATTTAAATTGTTTTGTTAAATTAAAAAAGTGTAATTTACTTTTGTTTAATTTTGGTTTGTTTTACGATTACGTTGTAGGCGACGAATTGCTTAAAACAGGTGTTGTTACCAAGGAACTTTTGATGCTTGCTCGTCAACTTAATGCTTACGTTGTTGCAGGAACTTATATGGTTGCCAACGGTGTACGTAAAAAGGTTGTTATTGTTTGTGATGGTGATAAGGTTGAAATCGTGGAAGCACAGAACGGTGCAGTTATAAATTTGAAAGGCACACTTTTTTGTGTTGGTGACGAAAAGGTTAGGTGCACCAAGTTTAACAAAATAATACTTTCTTCCAATCGTATTAAACCAAAGTTAAACCATTGCATTAAGCAAAGAACATATATTTTTATGGACGATTATGGAACAACACTTGTAAAAAACAAAAACTTAACAAGAAAAAGTCAAAAAATAAGCATATTTAAAATTTAAACTTGGTTTATGCAAAGTTGGGATAACAATTTTGTAAAATTCTCAAAAAATATTTTGAAATTATTTTAGCCTGTGATATAATATAATTATATATAGGTAGTATTACCATTCCCGTGATTTATTAAATTTGAATTTTCTTTTGGAGTAATATGAAAAAAACAATAAGAGATGTTGACGTTTTAGGCAAACGTGTGTTAGTGCGTGTTGACTACAACGTACCAATTAATACAGAGTTAAAAATTGTTGACGATACAAGAATTGTTGCATCATTGCCAACCGTTGAATACTTGGTTGAACATGGTGCAAAAGTTATTTTATGCTCACACTTGGGCAAGCCAAATGCAAAGGTGGATTCCAAACTTTCTTTGCGTCCTGTTTTGGCACGTCTTTCCAAATTGTTGGATAAGCCTGTTTCTTTTGCAGAAGACGTAATGGATAAAGCAACAGACGAAATTGTTGCAAAAATGCAAAACGGCGAAATTTTGATGCTTGAAAATATCCGTTTTTACCCAGGCGAAGAAGAAAATGATGAAAATCTTTCCAAAAGATTGGCAAGTTTGTGCGATATTTATGTGTTTGAAGCCTTTGCAACAGCACACAGAAAGCATGCTTCCACTTATGGCATAACCAAATTTGTGCCAGCAGTTGCAGGTTTTTTGGTTGAAAAAGAACTTAATATGTTTGAAAAAGTTTTAAAAAGGCCAGAACACCCTTATGTTGCAATTTTGGGTGGTGCAAAAGTTAGTGATAAATTGCCGGTTATTGAGAATTTGATTGATAAAGTTGACACACTCCTTATTGGTGGTGGCATGGCATATACCTTTGTTAAAGCCATTGGTGGCAGTGTTGGAAATTCCCTTGTGGATAACTCCAAGTTGGAACTTGCAAAATCCATTTTGGATAAGGCAAAAGATAAGGGTGTTAAAGTGCTTCTTCCAATTGATAACGTTGGTGCAAAAACCTTTGATGAAGACGCAGAAACAAAGCATTTTGTAAGTGGTTTATTCGGTGAAGGTTACCAAGGTATGGATATTGGCCCAAAGACATGCAAAGCCTTTAAACGTGAAATTAAACACGCACGCACAGTTGTTTGGAACGGCCCATTGGGTGTTTATGAATACGAAAAATTCAAAAAAGGCACAGATAAAGTTGCAAAATATGTTGCTAAGAACAAAGGATTTACACTCGTTGGTGGTGGAGATAGCCTTGCAGCAGTTAAATCAACCGGACGTGATAAGAAAATTTCTCATCTTTCAACCGGTGGTGGCGCAAGTTTGATGCTTCTTCAAGGCGACAGTTTACCATGTGTAGATGCCATTGAAGAATTATAAACATTTGTGGTGGCAGTTAAAGTTTAATATTGATTGAGCACAAATGATGTGCTCAATTTTATTTTAAGGAGATGTTATGAGTAGAAAAGGTGTACTTTTAATTTTAGACGGCTATGGTGAAGGAAAAAAAGACCCATTTAATGCAGTTATAAATGCAAAAACACCATTTTTGGATAAGATTAAAGCAAGGTCACATTCTTTGTTAAAAACAGACGGCGAAGCCGTTGGTATTTTTGAAGGCGAACTTGGTGGAAGTGAAGTTGGACACACAACAATTGGTGCAGGCAGAATTGTGCCATCAACAGCAAAAGCAATTCACGACGACATGCTTGCTGATAAACTTAAAGATAACAAAATTTTGGTTGATGCTTTCAATTTTTTAGAAAAAAACGGTGGAAATTTGCATTTATGGGGCTTGTGCAGTGACAAAAATATTCACAGCGATATTAACACTGCAATTATGCTTGCAACTTTAGCATCAAAACATGCCAAAAACGTGTTTTTCCACTTTATTACAGATGGACGTGATACAGGCTCAAAAGATAGCGAAAAGTACTTAAAAATGCTTGTTGAAAGCACCAAAAATTTAAAGAATTTCCACATTGTTAGTGTTGCTGGACGTGGATATCCAATGGACAGAGAAAACAACATGGACAGGATTGAATTGGCGCTTAAATACATGTTTGACGGCAAGTCTGGTGAAATTGAGCAAAAGGATATTTTAAATTACATCAAGATGCAATACGAAAAAGGCGTTAATGACCAATTTGTTTTGCCAATTCACGTAAAAACTGATGCCGACGCACATTTGACAAAAAACGACGTTTTCCTTGTGTTTAATTTTAGAGAAGACAGAGTGAGACAAATGGCAGGCGAAATTAAAAAATACCCATGCAGACTTATTACAATGTCAAGTGTTGGAAACGTTGAGACAGAAGTGTTGTATCCAGCAAAAAAGGTGGAAATGACATTGAGCGAACACTTATCTAACGAGTTTAAAACACAGGTTAAAATAAGTGAAACAACAAAATACGCACACGTAACATATTTCTTGAATGGTGGTGAAGAGAAGCCATTTTTGGGCGAAGACAGAGTGCATATTCCAACAATTAAAGTGGAAGATTTTGCGTCTACACCAAAAATGCGTGCCAAGGGCATAACAAAAGCCACAAAAAAAGCAATAAAAACAGGCTACGATGCTGTTATTGTTAACTATTCCAACCCAGATATGATTGGGCATACGGGCAATTACGAAGCAGTTGTAAAGAGTTTGGAATATTTGGATAAATGTGTTAAAAAAGTGGTTAAAAAAGCCCTTAAAAACGATTATTTTGTGCTTATTACTGCCGACCATGGCAATTGCGAAACTATGCGCTTGCCAGATGGTTCTCCACACATGGCACACACCTTAAATTTGGTTGAATGCGTGATTGTGGATAAGGTTGAACACAAAATGAAAAAATACGGTGGACTCAAAGACGTTGCACCAACTTTCCTGGACTTAATGGAAGTTAAACCTAACCCTAAATTTGAAGGCAAAAGTTTAATTAGGGGTTGACAGATAAGTTAAGTTTTGGTACAATAAATTTAAAGGTGAGATTATGTTTAAATCATTATATAATCAATTTGTAAACTTTCTTCAAGGCATACCAGGTTATTTGTATGTAGGCATTTTGCTTTTGCTAGTTGCAATAACATTGTTTTGCATTGTAAAATTCTTTAAAGCCTATAACGGCACACAAAAATCCTTTGTAAAAATAAGTTTGTTGATTATTATAATTTTATTAATTGCCATAATTATATATTTGACTTACGTAAGATAAATTTGCTTGTTTTAGTTTTGAGTATGTGATATAATTTAAAAGTTTTAACCAGTTGGAGGATATATGAACTTTATTTTGAGCAGTGGAACAATTCCACAATGGATGCAAGATACTTTCCCAATTTTTGAAAGAATTATTTTGGTTTTGGTGGCATTATTAGCACTTGTGCTTGTTGTTTTGGTGTTTATGCAAATCACTGACGGCAACGGAACAAGCAATGCAATTACGGGCAACCAAGATAGTTATTATTCACAAAACAAATCTGGTTCACGTGAAGGTAGAATAACACGTACAATCTACATTGTTATTGGAATAATTTTAGTGCTTAGTGTTGCATATTTCTTGCTTATTAAAGCATGCCCATTACAATAGAAGATAAATAAAGTGGCTTGGTGCCACTTTTTTGTTGCAAAAGTTTGTGTTATTGCGTTTTTATGCTATAATATTTTTATGAATATAATTGAATGCATGCGTAAAGAGATGCTTATTTATATGAAAAAACAAAGTTTGATTGAAACTTTGCCATCTTTTTTGCATTGTTCAAAGCAAGATGTGGAAAATGAAGTTAAAAGGCTTATTGAAGACGGCACACTGTTTGAAGATGAGCAAAACAAAATTTCAATTTCTGCAGATAAGGGCTACCTTAAAGCACGTTTAATCCTTAACAAAAAAGGTTATGGTTTTGCTCAAGTTGAAGGGTTTAAAGATTTCTTTATTCCTGCTTATGCTATTAACGGTGCTTTTGACGGCGACGATTGCTTGGTTGAAATTACAGGTCAAAAATCTCCAGAGGACATTGAAGGCAAGGTTGTTAAAGTTCTTAGGCGCAACACCAATAAGGTTGTTGGCACATACGTTGTTGGCAAATCCAAATGCCTTGTTTATCCAGATGATGTAAGATTGCGCCAAATCAGGATTTTTAAGCAGGATTCACACAACGCAAAGAACAATGATAAGGTCTGGGTGGAATTGGATAAAGACACAATTGGTGATAACGTTATGAGTGGTAAAATTGTGGAAGTTTTGGGTCAAGCAAATTCCCCAAAAGCAGAGCAACTTTCCATTATAAGAGCACACAATTTGTTTGATAAATTTGATGATAAAACTCTTGCAGCAGCAAAACAGATAAACCAAGAAGTTGACCTTAAAAACTTTAAAAACAGGGAAGATTATACAGAACAAAGAGTTATTACAATAGACGGCGAAGACGCACGTGATTTTGATGATGCTTTGGCAATTGAACAAATCGAAAATGGCACAAGATTATATGTGCACATTGCAGACGTTTCCAACTATGTTGTGGAAAATTCTGCACTTGACAAAGAAGCATATAAACGTGCAACAAGTGCTTATTTTCCAAACCAAGTTATTCCAATGCTTCCAAATGAACTTTCCAATGGTGTTTGCTCTTTAAGTGAAGGCGTAAATCGTCTTACTTTAAGTGTCGTTATTGATGTTGATTTAGAAGGTAAAGTAACAAAAAGTGAAGTTAAAGAAGGCGTTATAAAAAGCCGTCACAGAATGACATATACCGAGATTACAAACATTCTTAAAGATGATGAAATGCTTAAAGAAAAATATGCCGATGTGTTGGAAGATATCTATGCTTATAGGGACCTTTCCATCAAACTTAAGGCACAAAGATATGCACGTGGTGAAATTAGGATGAATTTGCCAGAACCTTTCATTTTGGAAGCACCATCTGGCGAAATTGTAAGCATAGAAAACAGATTTACTGATGAAGCGCATGAAATTATTGAAAGTTTGATGATTTTAGCAAATGAATGTGTTGCAGAAAAATTCTTTAAACTTGGTGTGCCTTTTGTTTACCGTGTGCATGAAAAACCTGATGAAGAAAAAACAAAAAAACTTTCAGTTTTGCTTAAAAACATGGGGGTTGCTAACCAATTGGAATTGGATGGCGATAAACCTGCAAGTTACCAACGCATTTTGGAAAAAATTGTTGGCACAACAAAAGAAACTACTTTAACAAAACTTGTTTTGCGTTCCATGATGAAGGCAAAATATTCTCAAGCATGTTTGGGTCACTTTGGTTTGGCAAGTGAATTTTATTGTCACTTTACAAGTCCAATAAGAAGATATCCAGATTTGATGATTCACAGAATTATTAAGCAGTACATCAATGGTGTGCCTGTGGAAGATTTAAAGTTGAGATATACAAACACAGTTATAAAGGCAAGTGAACAAAGTAGCATCATGGAAAAGAACGCAGATTTGGCAGAACGTGAAGTTGATGACTATAAAAAGGCCTTGTATATGACAAAATTCCTTGGCGAAAAATTTGTTGGCACCATTTCTGGTGTTCAAGAATTTGGGTTGTTTGTGGAATTGGATAATGGTGTTGAAGGCCTTATCCGTGCAGAAAACATGCCTTTTGATGAATATACATATGATGCAGAAAGTTTAGCAATGCGTGGCAGAGCACATACGTATAAAATTGGTGATGTTGTGGAAATTATTGTTGCAAGGGCAGACCCAAGAAACAAACAAGTAGATTTTGATTTTGCCAATGTGGAAAAATCAAATTTGGGTGCCTTTGTGGTTAACAGAAAAAACAATCAAAACAAAAGCAGTAAAAAAGAAAAACATGGCAAAAAGAATAAAAACAAAAAAAGAAAGGGTAGAAGATAATGTCTAACGTTGCAGAAAACAGACGCGCCACATTTGAATATGAATTGTTGGAAAAATTTCAAGCAGGGATTGTCCTTACAGGGGATGAAATTAAATCTGTCCGTGCTGGTCATCTTTCCTTGGCCGATTGCTATGGATTCATCAAAAACGGCGAATGTTTTTTAAGGAATAGTTACATCAAAGAATATAGCAACGCATATAAAACCAGCAACACAGAAGATAAAACTCGTAGGGATAGAAAACTGTTACTTCACAAAATTGAAATTGCAAAAATGGCAAAGAGAATTGAAACAGAGAATTTGACTCTTGTGCCAACCAGAGCATATTTTGAAAAGAGCAATTTGAAGGTTGAAATTTGCATTGCACGTGGCAAAAAGTTGTTTGATAAACGTGAAGATAAAAAGAAAAAAGACCTTGAAAGGCAACTACGTAGAAGCATTTAAAAAACAGCACACAACGTGCTGTTTTTTTATAATTCTGTTATTCCCAAAAGGTAATCGGATGAAACATGAAAAATTTCACAAAGTTTGATTATATCAGCAACACATGGCTCGGATAAACCTTGTTCCCAACTTGCAAGTCCTGTTTCTGATTTACCAAGCATTTGTGCCAATTGTTTTTGTGTTAATCCATGTTCTTTACGTAATTCTTTGATTCTTGTTTGCAATTTATTCATCATTTTTATTGTAACCCAAACTACTAAATTTTAGTTGACACTACTAAAAATTAGTAGTAGAATTGAAATACGTTGTAATAAAAGGGTGAGGTTATGAATAAAAAAGAAATTGAAGATGAGATAAAAAACAGATATAAGCATGCAATTTCGGATGAAATAATTAAATCTAAATACATAAAAAAAGATAAATCTATACATATTGCTTATATCATTAGTTACGCTTTTATTCTCACTTTGTTTGTCTTAATATGTGTTCTTGGAATTTTTGAAGCAACTGAGAAATCTGCAAAATTAGCTTTACTTTTTTTGGCAGTTGTTTTATTTATGTTAGATATTTTAATTTTTATAATTTTATTAAAAGCGAACAAGAAAACAGATAATGAAAGAATATTGCGTCAAATTAAAAATGAGGTTCAAATAGAGATTTCAAAAAATAAATATATAATAAATATTGAAAAAATTAAAAGTGTATCAATTATTGATTCTTATACCAAGATGTCAGACAAACTACATGCCATATTAAATTATCAAGAAATAATTCAGACAAGATATTATAAGTTTAAAATAGTCTATAAAGATGGTACATCTCAAATAATAACAACAGAAGAGAATTCATCATTATATAATAAATTGATTGTATTAACTGATTCTAAAGAGAATCATGAAATAGATGTTTCTGAAGAATTAAAAAAATATAAACAATTGTTAGATGAGGGCATAATTACACAAGAAGAATACAATATGAAGAAAAAAGAAATTTTAAAATTATAAAAACAGCACGTCATGTGCTGTTTTTTGTTTTATTTTACAACTTGGTGGAGATGATGGGAGTTGCACCCATGTCCTGATGAATTGGCAGAACATACACTACACGTTTAGTCAATGAGTGTTTTAAGCCAAAAAACTTGCGTTGACACTTTTTTGGCCGAGCCAAGTGGATACACCAAACAATGTTAGGCACCAAAGTTGGGCGTTAACCGATTTTTGACGTCAAATCTTAAAGTATCGGTACCAATAAGTTGACGGCCTTGCTAACAAGCAGCAAAAGCTAATCTTGTATTGTTATTTGCGTTTATTTTGTTTCGAGCTTGGTGATACACACCATCGAAAATGTGTTTAACGTGTCATCACACGACGTGCGTATGTGGTGACAAGGCATCAGTCGAAGCTAAGTCATCCCCATAAAATTATTATAGCATAAAAGTTGGGTTTTGCAAGGATAAATTGGCAAAATTGCCCCATAATTTAATGTTTTTTTGTTGTTTTTTGAATTTTTGCCTTGTTAAAAGCGTATTAAATTGTTTGTTAGACTTTTGTTTGTGTGGTATAATAAAAGCAAAGGTAGGGGTTATGAGATTAACAAAAATTGTGGCAACTGTTGGGCCAGCTTGTTATGATTACACCGTTTTTAAAAAGATGGTTAAAGCAGGTGTGGATATTGTAAGGTTTAATTTATCACACGCACATGATGATGACATTATGCAAGATGTGCTTTTGTCTGTTGCACGTGTTAACAAAGAATTAAAAACAAATGTGCAGGTTATGTTGGATACCCGTGGGCCAGAAATTAGGGTTGGTGTGTTTGAAAACGGCCGAGTTGAAATTAAAAAGGGCAGTACCTTTGTGTTTACCAACAGACAAGTTGTTGGTGATGCAACATGTGTTAGTGTAAGTTACCCAAAATTTTCTGCTGAAGTTAAGGCAGGTAACATAATTAAAGCAAATGATGGTTTGATTTGTTTTAAAGTTAAAAAAGTGGAAGGAAAGGACGTTTACACAAAGGCAATGAATTCTGGCGTGCTTTCCAACCGAAAAAGTTTGTTTGTGCCAGACGTTAATTTTGATTTTGTTTACCTAAATGATGCCGATAAGCAAGATATTTTGTGGGGAATTAAACACAAAGTGCCAATGGTGGCGGCAAGTTTTGTAAACAGCAAAAAAGATGTGGAAACACTGCGTAAATTTATTACAAAACATGGCAGTGATATGAAAATTATTGCAAAAATTGAATCCGAGTTGGGTGTTGAAAATTTGGATGAAATTATTGAAAGTGCAGATGGTGTTATGGTGGCGCGTGGCGACCTTGGTGTTGAATTGCCAATGGAACAGTTGCCAGCAATACAAAAGGATATGATTTTGCGTGCCAATGGTGCAGGAAAATTTGTTATTACTGCAACCGAAATGTTGGAAAGTATGATTTCTTCACCACGTCCAACGCGTGCAGAAGTTAGCGACGTTGCAAACGCAGTTTATGACGGCACAAGTGCAGTTATGCTTTCTGGTGAAACGGCTTCGGGACAATATCCTGTTGAAGCAGTTGAATTTATGTGCAAAATTGTAAAAGAAACAGAAAAACACATTTAAAACAAGGTTTTGTGCCTTGTTTTTTTGTTTTTCTTTCTATTTGTTTGAATTTTTGAATATATTATTTTGTGAAAGAAAAATTTAAAATTTTTTTTAAGGCCTTGCTTAAATTTTTGCTTATTGTTGGCATTGTTGCCGTTGTGTTTTTGGTGCTTTATTTGGTGCTTGACGCCTTGGGTGTGTGGCAAAAAATAAACTCCATTGAAAAGTTGCGCAATCTGGTTGAAAGTGGTGGACCTTTTGCGTGGATTATTTTTGTTGTTTTGCAAATATTGCAGACCACAATTTTGCAAATCCCTTCAATTGTTGTAACACTTCTTGGTGCGTGGATTTTTGGTAGTTGGCCTGCGTTTTTTATGAGTTTTGTTGCAATTATGGTGGGCAGTATAATAATGTTTTTGTTGGGGCGCACACTTGGAGTTAAATTTTTGAATTTTGTTGCTGGCAAAGAAACGGCAGAGAAGTGGATTAAAGTTATTTCAAAGGGCAAATACCTTTACTTTTTGATGATGCTTTTTCCAATGTTCCCAGATGACATTTTGTGTGCTGTTGCAGGGGTTACAGACATGAGTTTTGGCTTTTTCTTTTGGACAAACGTGATTGCACGTGGGCTTGGTGTTGCTTGTGCAGTTTTCTTTGGCACGGGCGAAATTATACCATTTTCTGGTTGGGGAATTCCTGTTTGGTTGATTGTTGGTTGTGTGCTGTTTGCACTTATGTTTTTAAGCATAAAATTCAATGATAAAATTGATGACCTGTTAAACAAAAACAAAAAGCCACACGTTAAATAAAATTTATTACATAAATTTACAAACTTATTTTGTTGACATTAGGCAAAAAAAATGACATAATTAAATTAAGTTTGGAGGATTTATGGGTTTATTTAAAAAACAATTATTATCAGTCATCGAGTGGAAAGACGCAAGTAATGATATCCTTGTCTATCGTTATCCGATGGAAAACGGCGCAGAAATCATGAACAGTTCCACACTTGTTGTTAGGGAAAGCCAAGTGGCAGTTTTTGTTCACAAAGGCGAAATTGCTGACGTATTTGGCCCTGGCACATACAAATTGGCAACCGAAAACATTCCATTTTTAACAAAAATGTTGAGTTTGTCCACATCTGGCAATTCCAGAATTAAAGCAGAAGTTTATTACGTAAACACAAAACGCTTTATGGGTTTGAAGTGGGGAACACAAAACCCAATTATGATGCGTGATGTGGATTTTGGCAATATCCGTTTGCGTGGTTATGGCACATATGCAGTTAAAGTTGCCGACCCAACAAAATTCATGAGAGAATGCTTTGGCACAAACCCTGTTTATAGAGTTGGTGACATTGCTGTTCAATACAAATCATCTTTAATTCAATTGCTTACAGATGCAATTGCAGAAAGCAAATTGTCTGCTTTGGATTTGGCAGCAAATTATAAAGAACTTGGCAAATCTGTTGAAGAATTGGCAAAAGAAGAATTTGAGCCATTAGGTTTGAAAGTTTCCAATTTTGTAATTGAAAACCTTTCTTTGCCAGAAGATGTTGAAAAAATGCTTGATGAACGCACAAAAATGGGTGTTATCAGCGATAAGATGGGCACATACGCACAATATAAGGCAGCAAATGCAATGGAAGAATCTGCAAAAAACCCTGGTGGTGCAGGTTTAACAGGTTTGGGTGTTGGCCTTGGTGCAGGTGCCAACATCGGCAACATGTTTGCTGAATCTATGGCTAGTGCAAAAGATAGCAAACGTAAATCTAGTGTTCCATGTGTAAAATGTGGATTAAGTATTCCTGCAGGTTCAAAATTCTGTCCAGAATGTGGCGCAACACAGGCATTAAGTTGTCCAGAATGTGGCGAACCAATTGCTGCGGGTTGCAAATTCTGTTCCAACTGTGGAGCAAAAATAGAATTAAGCAAAGCAACCCATGCTTGCCCAAAATGTGGCAAAGCAGTTGACTCAAAAGTTAAATTTTGCCCAGATTGTGGCGAAAAAATTAAATAAGGAGTGAACTATGTGTTTTAAGTATAGAGAAAAGAAATTTGGTAAGTTTTGGTTTGTGCTGATTGCCCTTGTTTTGATTGCAGTTGCCGTTGGTGTTGTTTGGGGTGGTGTTTACGGATTCCTTAACATTGCTCATTGGACAAAATGGTTGTTGCTTGTTGGTGCATGTCTTGTTGGCTTGGCTGTGGGTGGTTTTGGCGTGTTTATGGTGTTATTCTCATTTAGCCTTATTGGTAGTTGGAAGAGTGTAAGAGACGTTAACACAACCAAAGGAGTTAAAGATGTTCGTCTTTGCGAACATTGTGGCAGAGTTATTGCAAAACACGCAGAATTCTGTGAACATTGTGGCGAACGTTTGCACGAAGGTCTTGGCATGAAAAAGTGCCCAGAATGTAAAACACAAAACAGTGCAAATGCATCATTTTGCGATAAATGTGGACACAAATTTGAAGATTAATTAAAGAACACACATTAATTTGTGTGTTTTTTTGTGCAAAAAATTTATTTTTAAACCTTTTTTGACAAAACAAGACATTTTTCCAACCTTAAAAAATTTGGTGAATTTTTGCGTTTATTATATGCTTGATGATGTGGGGGATTTTATGAGAAAAAAGGTTAAAGGTAAATTATATTATTTGGCACGTGACGCAAAGGCTAGAATGAGAAATTATAAAAAAGAAAAATCCATTTTTGAACAAGTGCCTTACGCAAAAGCATGCTTTAATGCACACGAACAAGAACTTTATGCCAAAGTGTGCAAAATTCTTTCAAGCGACGAAATTATAATTAATCCAATTAAAGAACTTATTGACAACAAATACTATAACTCACTTTCCACAGAAGGCAAGCAAAAGTACATATTTGAATTAAGCGAACAATATAAGAAAATGAAATTGCGTTTTGAACGTGAACAAGCAAATTTTGTTGATGTTTTAAGTGTATAAACGTACAAAAACCTTGACTTTTGTACAAAATTGATATATATTTAAGTTATGATGGAAGTAAACAACAATAATATTTTAACAGAAAAAGACCAAAAGAACTTAAAAATAGTTTGTGATTTTTGCAACGAGCAACAACCCGAACAATTTCAAAACCTTGTTGATGCAATAAAGCAAGTTTGTGTTGCAAAATTGTGCAAAGTGGTGGGGATAAGAAGTAAATATAATTATAAAAGTAAATTTTTTGATTTCTTTTCTGGCATCATGGGACAAGCAATTTGTGATAAATTTAATTTAAATGTGGTTGTTGCACCAGAAAAATTTAGGTTTATAAGGTATGACGGCATAAATTTTGTAAAAACATCTGTGGAATTATTAAACAACCCAGATGTTGAAGATGCCTTTATTGACGTATTTAATTTGGTTGATGACCATAAAAATTTAATGTAAGAAAAAAGTTTAACCTTGCGTTAAACTTTTTTTGCAATTACTGCACCCGAATTTGCATCTATAAGCACACCTAATGTGTCGCCTTCATTGGATACCACACCAACGTACCAATAATAATTTTTTGCGTCCATAGTGGAATAATCCTTAACCACTTTCATAACGGCTTCAATTTTGGAATCTTTTGCCAAATTGTTTACACCTTCTTTAAGTTCTGCACTTGCAATTTGAAGAGCGGCAGTGCTATCCACTTGGAACTGACTTGATGTGTTTTCCAAGGCGCTTTCAAATGTGTAGCCCGTAAAGGAAATGCTTACTGAAACGGTTGCATCTGCTGGTGCCACAACTTCAATGTCTGTTGCATAAGAATTATCAATTTGGCTTTTTGCAAGTGTGCCTGTGTAACTTTCTTCATTTATGTTGATAGTGTAATTGTATGTATCGTTTGCCATAGGGTCGCTGTTTAAACGCGCAATTGTAAGTATGCCAAAATCCATCATTTCATTTACAACACCGTCTAAAGCATAGTTTGATTCTCGTTTGCCAGAAGAAAAGGATACACAATACAAACTATCTTGTGCTGTAAAAAGTGTTTGTCTTTCTTCAATAAGGAATTTGCTTAAATCAAGGTTATTTTTGCCACATGCTGTAAAGAAAATGGCACACATCATAAGTGAAAATATAACTAACAATTTCTTTTTCATAATAAACTCCTAACATAGTTTATTTATGTTGGACAAGAAATAGAACAAGCGTTGACAAAATCATGCAAATTTAATACACTTAAAGCATGAAATGTTCAATTTGTCCACGTGCTTGTGGAGTGGATAGAAGTAAAACTAAGGGCTACTGCTTGCAAACCGAAAAAGTTAGGGTTAGCAAGGTTATGTTTCACACTTTTGAAGAGCCTTGCATCAGTGGAATAAATCAAAAAGGCAGTGGTGCAATTTTCTTTGCTGGTTGTAACTTGAAGTGTGTGTTCTGTCAAAACTATTTAATAAGTCATTTAAATAAGGGCAAAAATATAAGTGTTCTCCATTTGGCACATATTTTTAAGAAGTTGGAAAAGAGGGGTGCCTTAAACATAAATTTGGTTACACCAACGCATTATACAATGCAAATTATTGAAGCACTAAAAATTTATAAGCCAAGCATACCTGTTGTTTGGAACAGCAGTGGTTATGAGTGTGCCGAAACAATTAAGTTGCTTGATGGCCTTGTGGATGTTTTTTTGGTGGATATGAAGTATGCCGACAACAACTTGGCAAAAAAGTATAGCAGAGCAGAAAATTATGTGGAAAATTGCAGGGCAAGTATTAAAGAAATGAAGCGTCAACAACCAAAAGACGTGTTTGAAGGTGGATTGCTTAAAAAAGGTGTTATAATTCGCCACTTGGTGTTGCCAAACAACACGCAAGATAGTGTAAATTGCCTTAAATATATTGCCCAAAATTATGGCAAGGACACCATTGTAAGCATAATGAGTCAATATGAGCCATGTTATGAAGCAGACAAGTTTGCTGAAATAAACAGGAAATTAAAACCACTTGAATATAAACGCGTTGTAAGTTGTGCGCAAGAACTTGATATGATGAATTGCTACACACAAGAACTTTCCAGTGCTAACAATAAGTGTTATACACCAAAATTTTAAAGAAAAAACAGGCTTTAGCCCACCTTCCGAATTTTTGAAATTACTATACAAAAAGTAAATATTATGATACAATGTAAGATATATAATTATTGGAGAGACAATGGAAAATTTAAGTGAGAAAGTAAATTACTACATCTCAACGGAATTGTTAAATGTTGATAATTTACCAAAAGAATTAAATACCACAATGATTGATAGATTGTTTTCTAAAAAATATAGGAAATATTCTATTGACCCCAATGTAAAAATTAATGTTGAAAATAAATTAAACAATATAATTGAGAACAAATTGCCTTTAAACTTTATTCCAAGTTTTGGTGGTTATAAACATTGGTGGACTCCAACATATCCTGAAATTGATTGGGCAGAAATTTTTAACATGAAGTTCATGTTAGAATATTTATCACCAATTTTCTATAATTACAAAGATAATAAAACAACAATAGAGTATGAAAGCGAAGAAATTATTTTAAGTGAATTAAATAATGTCCCTCAAAGTGGACTTGATAGATATACTCAAACGTTTAGACAAGCCTGCAATTTTTTCAATGAAAAACTTAATGGTTTAACACAACTTAAATTAAGCTTAGCAAGAGAACAATATTTGAATTACAATTTTGACAAAGAAAAGCTATTAAAAAGAATTGATGAAATTATGCCTGCATATACAGACAGGTTTAATTCTTATGATAAAGAAGACCAAGAAAGGCGAATTTTAAAAGCTAAAACAAATTTTAAATTAAATGGAGTGAAAGATTATACAAACTTAAATGATAATCAACAATATGAACTGTTTAAGTGGTCCAGAATATTTGATGAAGCATTTTTAGATGCAGATTTTGAAGTAAGGGGAAATGACTTTTTTGAAAAAGAAACCAACATTCCATTACTATTTTCTTTTGGACTTGGCCCTGGTGGAGAAAGTTGGTTACATATAGGTTCCTCCAAATCTTCAATGGTCGATTTTTGGGCTGGTATTGGTATACTTGAAATCAGACAAGATGGTAAGATTGTTGAACGAATATTAAGTAGAAGTCAATATGAAAGTGTAAAAAACGAACTTATAAAAGTTTCGGTTGATAGCCCTTTAAGCGCAATATCTAAAAATTTTAATTATATATTTGTTTATGAAGGCGAACTTAAATTTTAATGAAAAAACAGGCTTTGTGCCTGTTTCTTTTGTTTTTTAGTTGAATTTTGCAAGGCGTCTATCGTGACGGCCGCCTTCATATTCGGTTGAAAGGAACATTTTAACAATTTTAATTGCTGACCTTGAACTGACAATTCTTCCACCCATTGTTAACACGTTTGCGTTGTTGTGACGGCGGGATAAAAATGCTGTTTCAACATCATTTGCACAAACGGCACGTATACCTTTGTGTCTGTTTGCAACCATGTTTACGCCAATGCCACTGCCACATGCAAAAATTCCCCAATTATCTTCTGCTTTAAGAATTTCTTTGCAAGCAGGAATGATGTAGTCTGGATAATCATCATCTGTGTTGAGTTCTGTTGGCCCCATCCATTTATATTCTATGTGTTGTTTTTTTAAAAACTTTGCAACACTTTGCAACAAATCATAACCACCATGGTCGCAAGAAAGGATAATCATTTTCCACCTCTAAAATTATTTTAAACTAAATTAAGAAAAAAATAAAGCAATTTACCATAAGGAAAACAAAAAATAAATATACAAAACCTTTGTTTTATGTTATAATGAGAATATGAGAACAAGATTAAATAAGCGTTGCCCAAGATGTGAAACAAAAATGCCTTCACCAATGACTGTTTGCCCAAATTGTCAACTTAACTTCAATAAATTTGAAGAAGCAACAAATTTGGAAGGTAAACGTGCTTTAGCAATGGGCGAAAGGGATAGAGTTATTTATCGCAAAGGGTGTCCAAAGGACGTAAGCAAAACCAAGTTATTGTTGCTTACCATTTTTTTGGGTTTTGTTGGCGTACATCACTATTATGTTGGCAAAAAGTGGTGGGGATTGTTTTATTCCTTCTTCTTTGTTGTTGGTATAATAAATGCAGTTATTGGTGTTGTGTTTAAAGTTGCGCCAAGTGGCGATTTGTGGCAATTGTTCACACTGCTTGTGATGGTGTGGGGCGTTGTGCTTATTATGTGGCTTTTTGATATTTTAAACGTGATTTTTAATAAATATAAAATTCCGGTAAGTTTGGAAAGGAAATAAATTTGATGGAAGGAAAAACAGTTGTAGTTGGGCTTTCTGGTGGTGTAGATTCATCGGTGGCAGCATATCTTTTGAAACAACAGGGTTATAATGTTGTTGGTCTTTTTATGCTTAATTGGGAAGAAGATGACGAAAACGGCAACTGTACAGCAGAACAAGATTTTGAAGATGTTAAACGTGTGGCAAATGCAATTGGCATACCATACTATACCGTAAACTATGCAAAAGAATACAAAGAAAGGGTGTTTGAATACTTTTTGGACGAATACAAAAAAGGTTACACTCCAAACCCTGATGTAATGTGCAACAAAGAAATTAAGTTTGGCCCATTTTTGCAACATGCCATGGCACTTGGTGCTGATTACATTGCAACCGGACATTATTGCAAACGTGTGGATAAAGACGGCAAGGTTTATTTGTATAAATCTTTGGATAAAAACAAGGACCAAACATACTTTTTAAATCAACTTAATCAAGAACAATTAAGTAAAACACTTTTCCCTTTGGCTGACATTGAAAAACCACAGGTTAGGGAAATTGCAAAAAAACTTGGGTTGACAACGGCAGAAAAGAAGGATAGTACAGGCATTTGCTTTATTGGAGAAAGGAATTTCAGACCATTTTTAAAAACTTTCCTTCCTGCAAAACCTGGTGAAATTAAAGATTTGCAAGGCAATGTTGTTGGCAAACATGATGGCGTAATGTATTATACCATTGGTCAACGCCGTGGGCTTAACATTGGTGGCAAAAATGGTTACAATGATGATAGATGGTTTGTAATAAGCAAAGATGTTAAAACAAACACGTTATATGTAAATTGTGGCGAGTGTGAAGAATTATTTTCCATGGGCTGTGAAGTTACCGAATTTAATTGGATTGCAGATGTGCCAGATAAAGATTTTGATTGTTATGTAAAGTTAAGATATAGACAACCAGACCAAGCATGTCATGTGCATATTGTTGATAACAAGACTTTGGAACTTACCTTCGCAAACAAACAACGTGCAGTAACTGTTGGTCAATATGCAGTTTTATATGCAGAAGATGGCATGTGCCTTGGTGGCGGAAGAATCAACGATTTAAGAAAAAAATACGTACTATATTAAATATTACACTTAAAAAGGAGTTTAAATGATATATTTCATTAGACATGGGTCTACTGATTGGAATGAAAACAAAGATGAATTGGGCAATATTAATCCAAAATGTCAAGGTAGAGTTGATATACCACTTAATGAACTTGGCATAGCACAAGCAAAAAAGGCAGCAGAAACATTAAAAGGTAAACATTTTGATAGGATAATATGTAGTCCACTTAAAAGAGCAAAGCAAACTTGTGATATTGTATATCAAGGCAACACACCTGTTGAAATAGACGAAAGACTTACTGAAAGAGATTTTGGAGAATTTGAAGGCAAAATAAGAACCGAATTTGACTTTTATGGTTTCTGGAATGCAAATGCAAATCAAAAATTTGATATTCTAAAAAAGAAATTAGCTTAATATATCTATTATAGCACAAAATAGCAATTACTCCTATATAAAAACTTTATATTTAATGTAGAAATTTACGCATATTATGAGAATACTAAAATAAAAAAGGGA